>JANNPG010000451.1:0-13182 GCA_031399805.1 Betaproteobacteria bacterium
CGCGCGATTCGCGCACGGACGAGGCGCGCCGCAAGCGTCAGAGCGAGCAGCGCCCAGACAGTTATCGATATCCCGTCACGCATCTGCACGAGCGTGGCGCGCTGGACCGGCGAGGGCGCGCGCACTTCGACGTTGAGGCGCTTGACGAAGCCGGGATCGCGCGCCACCAGCACGGACACTTCGCGTCCCGCCTGGGTGACGCCGAGGAACGCAAGCACGGGCACCAGCACGACGGCGGTCAATAACAATGGAAAGAGCTTCGCGTACCACGAGCGGATCCGCAGCCAGAAGTGTAGCCCGATGCACCCATGGGTCCACGCGAGCGTGAAAAGCCCCAGTTGGCGGATTCCCGCCCAGTGATCGAGCACCCAGTAGCTCAGTATGGTCCGGATATAGAGGTCGTCGGTGCCGAACATGGCATTGGCCCCCCGTGTGGCGAACACGTGGTAGGCCAGGAGCGGCGGCACGGCCAGGCCGAAAATGATCTGCGTCGCCTCCCACACGGGCATGCGCAGCGTGTGGCGCCGGTAGATGAGCCACAGGCCGAGCAGCCAGTGCGCGAGCAGTGCGCCCAGCAGCGCCGATTCGGCGACGGGATTGCGCCACAGCGCGAGAAACCAGATCCTCCCCGCCTCCATGGTGCCCAGAGAAATCAGGCCCAGCGCATGGTTGCCGAAATGCGTGAGGATATAAAAGAACAGGATGAGCCCGCACCACAGGCGCAGAGGCCTGATCCACGCTTCGGCCGGCCGCTCGGACTTCATGCGCTAAGCTCCTGTCGGGCGCGCCTTGCTTAAGCGCTCAGTGTTACGTCCTGGTACGACGAGCCGGATTCTAGGCCGTGTCGAATCGGGGGGCAACTCTCGCGACTCCGTCTGCTGGCAATGTTCACGTTCATTCTTCATCCTTCGCGAGCAACTCTCCCACGTACGCGCCGATCGCGAGCGATGACGTGAGGCCCGGCGACTCCATGCCGTAGAGATTGACCATGCCATTGACGCCGTGCACGGTGTGGTCCTGGATGACGAAATCGACCGCCGCCTGGTCCTTGCCGGTGATGCGCGGGCGCATGCCGGTATAGCCGGGCTGCAGCGCGCCGTCCTTGAGTCCCGGATAGTAGCGGCGAATCGCTTCGTAGAAGCGCGCCTCGCGGCTCTCGTCAAAGCGGTAATCCAGGCTGTCGCGCCATGAGAAATCGGGCCCGAACTTGCAGCGGCCGCCCAGATCGATGGTGACATGCACGCCGAGCCAGTCCTGGCGCGCGACCGGATAGACGAGATGATTGAACGGTGTTTTGCCGGTCAGCGTGTAGTAATGGCCGATGGCGAAAAAATTCTGCGGGATGGTTTGCGGCGCAATGCCCGTAATCCGGCGCGCCACCGGCGGCGCGCCGTGCCCCGCGGCATTGACGACGGTTTTGCACAGGATTTGCATCGGTTCTGCGCCACCCACTTCGAGCATGATGCCGTCGCCCGTGACCGCACCGCCGGTGACCGGGCTGTTCAATGCCATCGATGTGCCGTGGTTTTCGGCGTCGCCCAGATAGGCGAGCATCAGGCCATGGCTGTCGACGATGCCGGTGGACGGCGACAGGAAGCCGGCGGCGCTGACGACCGCGGGTTCGAGTTCCGCGAGTTCGTCGCGCGACAACATGCGCAAATCGTTGACGCCATTGGTCTCGGCCTGCTGTTTGTATTTCTTCAGGCCTTCTAACTGGGCTTCATCGGTGGCGACGATGACTTTGCCGATGCGCTGGTGATTGACGCCGTGCTCGGCGCAATAGCGGTAGAGCGCTTTTCTGCCCGCCACGCACAGGCGCGCTTTCAGCGAGCCGGTCGGGTAGTAAATACCGGCATGGATGACTTCGGAGTTGCGCGCGCTCGTATGGGTGCCGAAAGCGCTTTCGGCCTCGAGGATGATCACTTCGCGCCCGGCAAGCGCGAGTTCGCGCGCGATCGCCAGGCCGACCACGCCGGCGCCGATGACTGCACAGTCTATTTTTTCGGACATTTATGAACCGCCAAGATTCTTTTTAATACCCCCTTGAGGGGTACGCCAAGAGCGCCAAGAAAACCTACTGAAGGACAATTGAAGGGCGTAATATTATCATCGGTCTCGAATAGTACGGAATGATTGATCCGCGATGACGGTGACTTGGGACCCTGAATTTGCCGAACGCGCATCCGCATTCGCGCCGCTGCGCGCGGTCGCCCGTGAATTGCGCGGCCCGGCGTGGCCCGGTTGCGATGATTTCAACCGCCTGCTTGCGGCGCGCAGCGCACCCATCCTGAACGCGTCCGGCATGCCGCTGTGTTTTGTCGCGCAGGCGCCGCACACGCAAGTGTTCGAAGACAAATACGAGCCGCGTGTATTCCTGCGCGGGGAGGTGCAGTTGCGCCCGCGCGACTGGCACGATGTGTTCAACGCGCTGGTGTGGCTGACGTTTCCGCGCGCCAAGGCGGCATTGAACGAGCGGCATTACCGCGCGCTCGAGCGCCAGCGCGCCGACGGCGCGCGCAACCGCGGTGCGGTGCGGGATGCCCTTACTTTGTTCGACGAGGGCGGCGTGATCATCGTGACTACCGACGCCGCGCTCGGCGGTTTACTGGCGGATCACGCGTGGAAGGAATTGTTCTGGCGGCGGCGCGCGGACGTGCTCGAGCGTATGCGCTTTTATCTGTTCGGTCACGGGCTCTATGCGAAGATGCTGCAGCCATTCGATGGCGTTACCGGCCGCGGGATATTTTGCACAGTTCCCGCGCAATTTTTTGCCGAGTCGCTTGCCCGCCAGCTCGACGAACTCGACAAGCGGCTGGCGGCGCAGATTGCCGATCCGGCGCGCTGGACGGCGACGCGCGAACTCGCGCCCGTTCCGCTGCTCGGTATTCCGGGCTGGTTCGCGGCGAACGAGAACGAGCGCTATTACGACAATACGGGGTATTTCCGTCCGGCGACAGGCCGGGTCACTGCGGGTCGCCGCTGACGGAACAGCGGTCGCGGCCGCGTTGCTTGCTGGTGTACATGGCCTGGTCGGCGCGGTTCATGATGATCGCGAGGTCGTCGCCGTGCGCGGGAAACGACGCGATGCCGATACTCACCGTGGTCGGGACCTGCTTGCCCTGGATGTCGAGCGGCATGCCGGCGATCGTCTTCCTGATGCGCTCGCCGACTTCGAACGCGCCGTCCGCCTTGGTTTGCGGCAGCAGCAGCACGAATTCATCGCCGCCGTAGCGCGCAAATACGTCGGTCTCGCGCAGGCTCTGCTGAATGCAGGTTACGGTCAGTTTCAGCAGGCGATTGCCCGCTTCGTGGCCGTAAGTATCGTTGACCGCCTTCAAGTTGTCTGAATCCACCATCACGATGCAGTAAGCATGGCCGTAACGTATCGACTGCTTGTGCGTGCGACCGGCAAGTGCTGTGAATGCGCGCACGTTATAGATGCCGGTCAGCTCGTCGGTTTCGGAAACAATCTTGATGCGCGAAAGTGCGGTGCGAATATCCGCCGACAACATGGTGGTTATGTAGGCCACGAGCAGCATCGGCGCGAACTGCGACATGAAATCGCCCGCGTTGGTGATCCAGAACATCGAATCGTTGGTGGACGCGTAGCCGAGGAAAATATAACACGCGGCGATCAGGACCACTTCGAGCATCGTGATCAGCTTGCCGAGCGTCAGCGCGGAGGTGATAATCGTCAGCAGATAAAGATTGACGAGCGGGCTTTCGAGGCGGCCCGTGTGGTAGAGAATCCAGGTGATGAACAGGATCATCACCCAGGTCTCGATCGCGAGCTTCCAGCGCGATTCATCGCGGTAGATATTGAAGTAGCGAAAACCGATGACGAACACCGAGTACAGAACCAGGCCGAAATAGATCGGTGCGGTCGTTTCGTCAGCGCGTCCCTGCACAACCTGGTAGAGCATCACCAGGATGACAAGCAGCCACTCTATTTCGGCGACGGTGCGCGAGAAACCCCGCAGTTCCTCGGCTTCGAAGCCGGGTGCGGAGACCTGTCCCTTGCCCATGAAATCGTAATTCAGGTTTTTCTCCCTGCCGGCCCGCCGTGGGTAGATGCCGCATATTGCGGGCTAACGGTACATTTTGTCCCGCATCATAGCGTATCTGGCGCAAGCAAATCCACCGCATGCGGGGCTGTCAGCGCGTGAAAAACGGCCTGGTTTCGAAGACGCCGGCGGCAAAACGCCTGCGGCCCGAGCGCAGGTGGCGCTTGAGCACGAAATCGAACAGCAGCGGGTTGTGCTGGCGGATGGCGGGACTGGATGCGCCGCCCCGCGTGCGGTGGTGCCGCGGCTTACGGGCCGAGCAATGGATCCTTCATTCCGCCGCTGACATTGAGCACGCCGCGCGCGGCCACGATGGATTGCGTGCCCAGTCGCACGTTGAGACGCCCTGCGAGTGCCGCCGTCGGTGATATGTCCAGCGTGCCGGTCGCGTTAAGCGGGCCGGCGGCGAGCTTCAGATTGCGGTAGGCGATGCGATTGCCGGCGGATTGGGCTTCGCCGGAAATTTCGTTATAGGGTGTGTTGCCGCCGCGCAGTCCGCCGCGGCTGGTGGATTGAATCGCGCGCACGAGGTCGACGTTGTTGAGCGTACCTTTTCGAAGCGTGAACGTCGCGGTGACGCGCGGCGCCGCAAAAAGTTCGTCCACCGTTTGTCCCTGCGACGTGAATTTCAGGTTCGTATCAAGCGTGCCACTCGCCGTGAATTCGTGCGTGAATCCCGCCAACACCAGGCCGACGTCCGCACCTTTCAGGCTCAGTTCGCCTTCCGCGGAAAGGGCGCGTCCCCACTTGATGGTCGCCGCGCCCGTGAGTGCGCCGCCGAACAAGTGGCCGTCGATGCCGGAGATGGCAATCTGCTGGCTAGTGATGATAGCGGTTCCGATCAGGTCGGAGAATTCGACCGCAGGCCCGACCGGCGATCGCCAGCCGCGGGCGGTGAAAATCGCGCGCAGCACGCCCACTTCCTTGAGCGGCAGTAGTTCGACGCTGGCATTGGCGTTGCGTAGAGATGCTTTTTGCCAGCCGCCGTCTTTGCCCAGTGTGACGACAGCGTCGAAGCTGGGCAACTCGACGCCGTGCAAGGCGAGTTTGATGCCGTCGATCTTGATGCGCTTGAATTGCAGGCGCGCATTGGCGGCCGGCGGTTGAGCCCAGCCGAGAATCCGCGGAATCGCATCCTGTTCGGCAACGAAACCGGACAGTTCGATGTCGTCGATTTCCTTGCGCTCGCCGAATATTGCCAGCGAAGAGACGGCGATGAGCGCCGCATCGATGCGCACGTCCTGCGCCCCGCCGATCAGGATTCGCTCGATTTTGAGTTGCGGCCAGGGAAACAGCGAGAAGCGCAAGGCGCCGATATTGACCGGCTCCTGCAGCCGCTCGGACAACACTTTTTCCGCGCCTGGCACGTATCCCGACAAGGGTACGATCTGCAGCAACCCGAGACCGATCGCGACCGCCACGATCAGGCCGGTCACTATCATGCGCCCCCACTTGGCCGGTTTGTGTGCCGCGGAAACGCTGACTCCCCGGCGGGCCGCACGCTTCTGTTCGAGCGTGCGCTGCGTCGCGGCCGCGTCGGCGCGGTTTTGCGCCTCGGCGCGCGCCTGCACATCGGAGTCGAATTCGGCCTGCTCGCGCGCCTTGAGCTCGGCCTCGACCTTGGCCTGGATCTCCTTTTCAGCGTTCTGTCGCATCTGGTGTTCCTGCATGACGCGTGCAACCGCCTCGTGCTTGGCGCGATCCTCGGCCGCAGCGCGCGCGCGTTTTTCCGCTATCGCCTTCTGCTCGGCGTGCACACGCGCCATCATCTCGGCCTGCGCCTTGGCCACCGCCTGCTCATGTTGCAGGCGTGCCGTGTCGAGCATGCGCTGCGCCTCGTCGCGCATTTTTTGCGCCTTGTCGCGCGATTTCTCCGCCACCGCGGTTTCCTTGCTGGCGGCCTCGCGGATCAGTTTTTCGGCGGTCGCGCTGATTTGCAGCGCGGCTTGCGCCTTGCGTTCGGCGTCTTCGCGCGCGCGGCGCTCGGCTTCGATGCGCGTCTCGAGTTCGGCCAGCGCTTTGCGCTCGGCTTCTTCGCGTACCAGCGCGATTTTCGCTTCGGCTTCGTCGCGCACCTTGCGTTCGGCTACGATGAGCGCCTCGACCTCGGCGCGCGCGAGGCGCGCCGCTTCCGCGCGCGCCTCGCGCACCGCTTCGTCGCGCGACCGGCGCTCGAGCGCGACCTGCGCTTCGGCTTCGGCGCGCGACCGGCGCTCGAGCGCAACCTGCGCTTCGGCTTCGTCGCGCGCTTTGCGCTCGACGTCAAACTCAGCACGTGCTTTCGCTTCGGCCTCGGCACGTGACTCCGCTTCGGCGCGCGCTTTGCGGACTTGCTCTTCGCGCGCTGCAATTTCCGTTGCCGCCCTGACTTCGGCTGCCTCGCGCGCTTTGCGTTCGTCGGCGATACGCGCTTCGGCTTCCTGGCGCGCTTTGCGTTCCGCATCCTCGCGCACCTGCGCTTCTTCACGCGATTGGCGGATGTTTTCTTCGAGCACTTTGAACTCGGCGCGCGTCTTCGCTTCGGCTTCTTCACGCGCAATTTGCAGCTCGGCCTCGTGCTGCAGTTTGTCCGCCTCATTCTGCGCGCGGCGCTCGGCTTCGCTCGTGGCCTTGGCTGCAGCCGTGGCGCGCGCTTCGATTTCCGCTTTCATTCTGACCGCGGCTTCGGCGAACGCGCGTGTCGCCTGCTCGGCCCGGGCGAGCGCTTGCTCGCGCGCGGCTTCGGCCGCGCGTACGGCGGCATTGGCTTCTGCCCTTATTTTTTCCTCGACCTGCCCGGTGGTGCGATTCTCGGCGAACGCACGCGCCGCGATCTCCGCTTGCACACGCGCTTCGGCTTCGGTTGTAGCCGCCGCCGCCGCGGCAGCCATCGCTTGCGCCTGCGCGATGGCTTCTTCAGCCGCTATGGCGCGCGCTTCGGCTTCCGCGCGCGCAATCGACTCGGCTTCGGTGCGCAACTGCGCCTCGGCTTCCGCGCGGGCGCGCGCCTCGCTTTCGCTCTTTGCGCGCTCCTCGGCCTGCTTCAACGCCTGCTCCATCGCACGCATTTTCGCTTCGAGCGCGACGCGCGCGCGTGCTTCGGCCTGCGCGCGTGCCCGCGCTTCGGTTTCCGCCTTCGCCCGCGCTTCGGCTTCGATGCGCGCACTGGTTTCGGCCTCTGCCTTGGCATGGGCTTCGAGCGTGGCCTTGGCCTCCGCCGCGGCGCGCGCTTGCGCTTCCGCATCGGCCCTGGCTTTGGCTGCCATCGCTTCGTGCATGCGCGCCTCGGCCTCGGTCCTCGCCTTGCCTTCGGTCGCAGTGTCGACTTCGATTTGTGCCGTGGCGGTGGCGCGGGCGGCGGCGCGCGCCTGTTCTTCGGCGGCTAATTTGGCGGCCATTTCCTGGCGCGCATTGGCTTCGGCGGCGATGCGCGCGCTTCCCTCGACTTTCTGGCGCGCTTTGGCCTCGGCGGCGGCGCGTGCGGCGGCATCCGCGCGCGCCTTCGCTTCGGCCTCGGCCTTTCCGCGCAGGTCGGCCTCAGTATTGAGCAGGGCGACCTTGGCGGGTGAGGTGAAATCGAGGTCTAACTCGTCGGCGCCCGCGGGGGCGGGTTCGGCAAAGACCTTGATGTAACCGTCCGCTGTGAGCTTCTTAACGGCGGCCGCCACCGCCGTCGCGGGGAGACCCGTCTTTTTCGGCAGGTCATCAATGGTGGATTTGCCGTCGATGGCTAAAAACACGAGGCCGAGATCGCGCGGCAGGCGGATGGTCTTTTTCTTGACCTCGAGCACGCCTTTGGCGGTCTTGGTGTATATCGTCTGTAGGGGCATTGAATTCAACCGTGGGGGTTAAATACTAACAGAGGCAACCGTGACGTCCCGTGAGTTTTTCCCTGAGCGACGAAACATAGGGGCGGTCGCAGACGCCGCCTTACATTGTGCCGCAGCATCTCACGCGCGACTGCAGAATGCAAAACGGTCCCCCATCTTTACTTGTTGATTACCGGTTCTTATTATAGTTTAATACTTTGCGCGACCGGCGAGACGTCGGCTATTTTCGCGCAAAGGGTGATGGTTATGCATGAACGGCGTAGCGATTATGATGTCACCAATCGCGTCAAAACCACCGACGCCGCGACGGTCGGCGCGGAAGTCCGCCGCATCTACCTTGATTTGCATCGAAAAGCCGACGTTGCCGCGCTGAACCGGGCCTTCACGGATTTCGCGGCGCTATACCGGTGGCGGCAAGGAGAAGGTGGTGATCGCGTCGGCCACCGACCTCATTTCAAAAACGCCCAGTTTCTATGAAAACGCCGCGCATCGGCTCGATGCGGTTCTTGACAGCGCCTACCGCTACGCCGAGCCGCATTTCGGCGGGCACAACTATTACACCGAAGCGGTCGAGCAGAATATCAGCTATGCGCGCAAGGTCGGTGCGGGCGGCGACATGTCGCAACTGCGCCGCCAGCCGCCGCGCGCTCACCGTCGGGGCGCCGCAGCTGCAGTTGATTTAACGTAAAAGCCCAAAGCTTCACCGCAAAGGACGCAAAGGACGCGAAGGAAAAGCAAGAAAAGAAAAAACGCAGAGGGACAACTAAAGATTACGGTCGATCAGAGCCGCTAAATATCACGGTCTCTTTGACATATATTTGCTTTGGGTTCCTTTGCGTCCTTCGCGTCCTTGGCGGTTCAAGATCCAACGTGTTTATGGCGGTTCAAGACCGAGTCTTCAGGTCACCTTCAGCACGATCTTGCCGATGTGCGCGCTCGATTCCATCAGCGCGTGCGCCTTGGCTGCATCGGCCAGCGCAAACGTCGCATTGACCACTGATTTTATTTTTCCGCTGCCGATGAGCGGCCACACCTTTTCTTCGAGTTCACGCGCAACCCGTGCCTTGAATGCCGCCGGCCGCGTGCGTAACGTCGAGCCGGTATAACTCAGGCGTTTTAACATCACGGGCATCAGGTTGATCTCGACTTTGGAGCCCTGCGCGAAGGCGAGCTGGATAATGCGCGCGTCGGGCGCTGCCGCCTTGAGGTTTTTTTCGATGTTCGGGCCGCCGACGATGTCCAGAATGACGTTGGCGCCGCCTTCCTTGCGCACCACTTCCACGAAGTCTTCCACGCGGTAATCGACGACGCGGTCGGCGCCCAGAGCGCTGCATATTTTGCAGCGCTCTCCCGGGCTGTCGGTGGCGATGACTTTGGCGCCGAAGGCTTTGCCGAGCTGGATGCAGGTGGTGCCGATGCCGCCGGCGCCGCCATGCACGAGAAACGTTTCGCCCGCCGTGAGTTGCGCGCCGATGAACACATTGCTCCACACCGTGAAGTAGGTTTCGGGCAGGCCCGCCGCGTCGGTGGGCCCGATGCCCGGCGGCAGCGGCAGGCAGTGCTGCGCGTCGACCGCGCAATACTCGGCATAGCCGCCGCCGTTGGTCAGAGCGGCGACCGGGTCGCCGACCGCCCAGCGTGTCACCTGGGCGCCGACCGCGACCACTTCGCCCGCTACTTCGAGGCCGAGCAGATCGGTCGCGCCCGGGGGGGGCGGATAAAGCCCCTTGCGCTGCATCATGTCCGGCCCGTTGACGCCCGCCGCGGCGACCCTGATCAGCACTTCGCCCGCGCCGGGCGCGGGCACGGGCCGCGTTGTGACGCGCAATACCTCGGGGCCGCCGGGGGCGCTGATTTCAACGGCTTGCATTTTTTGGGGCAGATCCTGAGTCATGATTGTCCTTATGCTTTCGTGTCTCTGAAATTGCGGATGCGCTCCTTCAGGCCCGGTATGCTCGCCGATTGCGCGAGCGCCGCCATATCGGCCGCGCGCGTGTCGGTTACGGTTTGCGCGTGGAGCCGCGCCAGCGCCGATTGCGTCAGGGCATCGGCTGCCTTGCGTGCCGCGTCCGTCAGTGCCGGCCAGCCGGCCTGATCGACGATTTGCGTGAGAAAACCGAGTTCCAGCGCTTCATTCGCGTCGAAAGTTCTGCTCGTCGCGAGCACGTCGCGCGCCGCGTCGGCGCCGATGCGGTGCGCGAGTCGGCGCGTGCCGAGCACGAGGCCGAAGCGCAGTCCGGGCATGCGGAACGTCGTCGCGGGTTGCGCAACGCGTGTGCCGCACGCGCACACGATGTCGGCGCCCGCGCCGAATATTTTTCCATGCGCGAGCACAAGCGTGGCGAACGGCGCGTGATAAATCTGCTGCAAGAGGTGCTCGATGCGCACGAAACGCAACAATAGATCGCCTTCGCTCGCATCGTGATAGCCGGTGAAATCGAAGCCCGCGCAAAAATGATTGCCGCTGCCTTCGAGGATCACCAGCCGCGTGCCGTCGGTGCACGCGTACTCGATCGCGTTGATGAGGGCCTCGACGAGCGACGCCGACAACGCGTTGGCCTTCTGCGGACGGTTAAGCGTCAGCCGCGTGATGTGACCGTCATGGCTGCGCAGCAGTTCGTTGTCCATGACCGGCGGTGAAATTATGCGTCGATCGTCGCGCGCACTTCGGCCGAGCGATCCCAGAAGTTCGGCAGCATAGGTGCCGAATAACCGGAGACGAACGGCTTGGGCGTCCCGGTAACAGCATCGAACACATGGCGTCTGACCGCGCCGATGTTCGCGCCGTAGATATGGATGCTGATCGACGGCCGGTCGGCAAGCGCATTTTCGACTTTATGCACGTCGCCGACGCGCGGCGACACGCGGTCGATCTGGCCCGGCAGGATTTTGTGCGACGGGCCGGCCTTCAATACGCCGTCCACCATCGCGTACTCGTGGCACATCTCCGCGCCGCGCAGCATGCCGATCATGCCCCACACCGTATGGTCGTGCACCGGCGTTGTGTGTCCCGGTCCCCACACGAAGCTCACCACCGAAAAGCGCTCGAGCGGATCGCAGTGCAGCAGGTACTGCTGGTAATGCCCGGGGTGCGGTTCGGCGCAGGTGTCGGGCAGCCAGTCGTCGGTGGCGACGAGCGTGGCGAGCAGCTTGCCGCCGTGCTCGAACAGCGCCGGCTCGTCGTTGCCCGAGCGCTCGATCAAGCGCGTGAAATCGCCGATGAATTGCCGGAAGCGCGTGTGATTTTTCATGGGAGTTCGTGAAGTGAATATGAATTTTAGCGCGGGCCTATATACTAGCACGCACAAATAAACGTGCGGCCTTCCTGCCCGATCTGTCGACGCTGAATGAGGCGGGCGTGCCGCGGTTGTGTTGATTTGTAGCTGCCATGCTTGAGTTGACGCAGGCCGCGCGCCGCACCAGCGGGACGTTAAGCAAAGGAAGAAATTGTGGCCATCACACTCGCCGTGCTGAGCTCATTGTGCTTCGGCATCGCCCTGGTGACGGGACGGGTGGGCCTGCGCACGCTCGACGCGCGCTCGGGGGCCGCGATCAGCATCCCGACTGCGACCGTGCTGTTTGTAATTGCCGCGCCGTTCGCGCTCGATACCTCGGGATTCAGCGCGGACGCCGCAGTGCTGTTTGTCGTGGTGGGTTTGTTCTTTCCCGCCATCGTCACGCTCCTCACGTTTCGTTCGAACGAAGAGCTTGGACCCACGGTGACGAGCGCGGTGTCGGGAACCGCCCCTTTGTTCGCGCTGCTCGCGGCCGGTCTGTTACTCGACGAGAAGATTCCCGTGCAGGCAGCGGTGGCCGCGGCCGGTGTTGCCGCCGGTATCGCCCTGCTCGCGTGGAATCCAGCCACATTGCGGCCGGGAGTTGCCGGCGGGTCCCTGCTGTGGGCCGTCGCGGGCGCCGTGGTGCGCGGCATTGCGCAGGTCGGCGCCAAAGCCGGTTTGCTGCTCTGGCCCAATCCGTTTGCCGCAGGCTTAATCGGATATCTGGTTTCTTCCGCGGCGGTAATTGGCGCCGACCGGATGAAACACGGCGAAAGGCGCGGGCTGACGAAGCAGGGCGTCCTCTGGTTCGGAGTGACCGGCGCACTCAACGGCGGCGCGGTACTTCTCATGTACGGCGCATTGAGCATGGCCGCTGTATCGACGGTCGCGCCTATCGTCGCCGCCTACCCTTTGATAACGGCAGTCGTCAGCGCGATCGTTTTGCGCGGTGAGGTGATCACCATGCGCATGTTGGCGGGGGCCGTGGTTACGATCGCGGCCATCGTCTACCTTGTGGTGTCGACAACCGGTGCCTGACAAATTGTCGCGGCCGAACCTTGCAAGTTAGCTTCGCCCTTTCGCGCGGTCGGCTGAGCGGTGACGTTAACCAGAAACCGCTTTGATCGCACCCGACGGCACGCCGCGCGAAATCATCGCCAGGCTCAACACCGAGATCGCGCGCATCATCAATCAGCACGGAAGTGCGCAAGCAACTTGCCGAGCAAGGCTACGAACCCGCTGGCAACTCGCCGGAGCAGTTCGCCGACTACATCAAAACCGAAATCGCGAAGTGGACGCGCGTGATCAGGGCCGCGGGGCTGAAAGCGGAGTGAATGCGGGGTAAGTTTTGTGGCAGGCGGCATGTGTCAGATATCCCTCCCGCGTTTCAAGATTGAATTGCATCAGGCCTCTGTCCGGCGTAACGTGTAGGCCGGTAAATAGGATGACCGGCGATGACAAAAGCGTCAGGCGATGTCGGATTGGCGAGTATCACTAAATTGTCATTTAATTCGTCATCTGGTTTTTCACCCAATTCACGTTGACCTTTGAACAAACCGACCATGGCAAAAGACAAGCTCTCTCGTTCCCGTGAATTGGCAGTCAAGGTGATTTTTGCCGCGTTGCAAATTCTCAACGAGAAAGGCGGTCAAGCGCCGGGCAGAGAGGTACTCTCTGAGGTCGGAAAGCGGGTAACGCTCGACGACTGGGCCAAAGCGACCTACGAAAAGTCGGGGTACATTCGTTGGCAATCGAGGGGCTCAAAAAGCAGATTAATCAAAAGAACCCGTATGAATTTCAAGAACTCGTCGCTGCACTACTTCGAGGCATGGGCTATTACACGCCGTTTGTAGCACCAAAAGGCAAGGATGGAGGAATCGACGTGATTGCCTATCGTGACCCGCTCGGAACCTCAGGTGGCTTTACTCCAGATTCTAAAACTACTGCGCGTACCTCTCATGCCTATCTATTTCTATGCGCCGACAGTGTAAGGCTAACAAATCAATCAACGCGGACCGGTACTTGCAATCA
>JANNPG010000457.1:0-2260 GCA_031399805.1 Betaproteobacteria bacterium
CTCTCCCGCCCCTAGCTTCGGCGGACGACCCGTGGCCGGCCCACCGGCCTCAATAATGCGCTGTTAAATGCAGCTCTTGTAGTGCGGGTCGTACATCTGCGACTGAATATGCGCCAGCAGGTCCGCCACCGGCGGCGCGCCGGCCAGACCGTTGCGGTTGGCGGTTTCAGCGACTGCCTGCGCGATATGCGCCGACACTTCGCGTATCCGCGGCAGCGCGGGGTAAAGACTGCCCTGCTCCAGATCGGATTCGCTCACGAGGTGCGCCAGCGCGTGCGCGGCGGCCATGAACATATCGTCCGTAATGTGACGCGCGCGGCTAACGATCCCGCCCAGCCCCACACCGGGGAAAATATACGAGTTATTGCCTTGCCGCGGAACAAACGTCTTTCCGTTGAACTGCACCGGGTCGAACGGGCTGCCGCAGGCGACCAGCGCGCGCCCGCCGGTTCCGCGATACGCCTGCTCCGCGTCGCACTCCGCTTTCGAAGTCGGATTGGACAATGCGAACACGATCGGCCGCTCATTGAGCCGCGCCATTTCCGCCAGAACTTCCTGCGTAAACGTGCCGCCGACCGCGGCGACGCCGATGATACCGGTCGGCTTGAGCGCTTTGATCGCGGCGAGGAAATCCACGACCGGTACATGCTCGTGAGCATAGGGCAGTTTGTGCGCGACGAGATCGGTTCGGCTCCTGACCACCAGTCCCTTTGAGTCGACGAGCCAGCAGCGCTCGCGAGCGGCAGCCTGCGTCAATCCCTGCGCCACCATCGCAGATACCAGGAGATCGGCAATGCCGGTGGCGGCCTCGCCGGCGCCGAGGAACAGGATTTTTTGATCAGTCAGCTTCCCCGCGTTAACACGCAGCGCCGAAAATATTCCCGCCAATGCGACCGCCGCGGTGCCCTGGATGTCGTCGTTGAACGTGCAAATGCGGTCGCGGTACTTCTGCAACAGGCGAAACGCGTTATGGTTCGCGAAGTCCTCAAACTGGATCAACACGCCGGGGAAAACTTCGTGCGCGGCGTTGATGAATTCCTCGATCAGTTCATCATAGGGTGCGCCGGTGATGCGTCGCTGCCGCAAGCCGACGTAAAACGGGTCTTTCAGCAGCGTTTCGTTGTTGGTGCCGACATCGAGGGTGACCGGTAAACACAGCTCGGGATGGATTCCCGCGCACGCGGTGTAGAGCGACAGCTTGCCGACCGGGATGCCCATGCCGTTGGCGCCGAGATCGCCGAGTCCGAGAATACGCTCGCCATCCGTGACGACTATCAACTGCGCCGGATACGGCCAATTGCGCAGCACCTGCGCCACGCGCCCGCGGTCGTTGGCGCCGATGAAAATCCCGCGCGGCCGCTGGAAGATATGCCCGAACTTCTGGCACGCAAGACCCACCGTCGGCGTGTAGACAAGCGGTTGCATCTCGTCGATGTTGTCGCACAGCACGCGGAAAAAAAGCGCCTCGTTGCGGTCGTGCAACGCATTCAGGGCGACGAATTTTTCGAGCGGATCAGATAGTTTTCGCAAGTTTATCAGCACGCGCGCGACCTGCTCGTCCTGACTGGTCACATGCGGCGGCAGCAACCCGCGCAAGCCGAGCGCGTCGCGCTCCTTTTCGGTAAATGCCGTGCCGCGGTTGAGCGTGGGATCCTGCAGCAACGCGAGCCCACGCGCGGCTGCGTGCGAGACCTCGCGAGCGTCCTGGCCTGACATGGTCTGTGGTTCTCCTTTGATTGCGATTCGACGATCGGCGACTATTCGCAGGAACGCCGCAATCGCATTCCATCGCACACTTGATCAATGGGTATGCTAAAACGCTGCCATTTGGATGCGTTGATCTAAATCAAGGGCGGCCGAATCATCCGCACGCGCCGCGCCGCCAAGTAAGGTATCATCGCGCGCAAGTCCACGACCTCCTCGGCCCGCGAACTGGCGCGGCGACATGCTTGCGATAACTCAACTGGAATGCGTGCGCGGCGAGCGCCGGCTGTTTGCGAATCTCGACTTCGAGGTGGCGCCGCATACGCTCCTGGAAGTACGCGGCCCCAACGGCAGCGGCAAGACGAGCCTGCTGCGCAATCTGTGCGGACTGCTCCCCCCGGCCGCCGGATCCTTCAGCTGGTGCGGCCGCGAGATTCACGCGCTGGGCGATGAATACCGCGCACACGTCGCCTATCTCGGGCATTTGAACGCGGTGAAAGACGAACTGACGGCAAGCGAGAATCTCCGGCTGTCGGCGCTGGCTGGCGGCCTCGCC
>JANNPG010000067.1:0-1794 GCA_031399805.1 Betaproteobacteria bacterium
CGAGAGGCGTGAGGCGTAAGGCGTAAGATGCTCCACCAAAGCGGTTTCTCCTCACGCCTCACCGGAGCAGTCATGCGCCAGATAATTCTCGACACCGAAACCACCGGCCTCGATCCCAAGCTCGGCCACCGCATCATCGAAGTCGCGGCGGTCGAGATTATCGACCGGCGGCTCACCGGCAATCATTTTCATCGTTATATCAATGCGGAGCGGGCGAGTGAAGAGGGCGCGTTGCAGGTGCACGGGCTGACTGAAGAGTTCCTGCGCGACAAGCCGAAATTCGCCGATATCGCGAAGGAGTTCCTCGATTTCGTGAGCGGCGCCGAACTCGTCATCCACAACGCGGCGTTCGACTGCGGCTTTCTCGACGCGGAACTCGCGCTCCTCGATCTGAAACCGATCGCGGAATATTGCCCGGCGATCGTCGATACGCTGCGCATGGCGCGCGACGTTCATCCGGGCAAGAAGAACAATTTGAACGCGCTGTGCGAGCGTTACCAGATCGACCACTCGACGCGCATCCTGCACGGCGCATTGCTCGACGCCAATCTGCTTGCCGAAGTCTACCTGGCGCTGACGCGCGGCCAGGACAGCCTGATCATGGAACGGGAACCGATGCCGCAGGCCGCGGCGGAGACGCGGCGTGCCGCCGGCAAGCTGGAATTCGTGGTGATCGCGGCGAGTGCCGAGGAGTTGACCGAGCACGACAAGCAGCTCGCCGATATCGACCGGGCAAGCAATGGCGCCTGCGTGTGGAAGAAACTGGAAACGGCTTAAGGAAGCTCTGATTAAGTCCGTTCGTGCTGATGTCTACCCCGTTAGAGACCGGGATCTCTAACGGGGTAGACATCAGGTCGAACGGTTGAGCTCTTAATCAGACCTTCCTTAACCGCCGGGCGAATCAGATTTCCTCGCCGCGCGCGAGCCTGGCGCACACGGTCGTAATCAACCGTCGCGAAATGCTGATGCTCGGCGGCAGTTGCGGCAGCCGCTCGGCATCGAAGAAGTGCGCCTCTTCGATCTCGATTCCGTCGGGCCGTATCTCGCCGCCTGCGTAATCAGCGGTGAATGCGATCATCAGCGAATGCGGGAACGGCCACGGCTGGCTGCCGAAGTAGCGGATGTTCTCGACCTCGACGCCGACTTCCTCGCGCGTCTCGCGCCGCACGGTATCTTCAAGCATTTCGCCGGGTTCGACGAAACCGGCGAACGCGCTGTAGCGTCCCGGCGCCCATTCCTTCTTGCGTCCGAGCAGCACTTCGCGGCCGCGCTTTATCAGTATCATGATCGCGGGCGAGACCGGCGGATAGACGGTAAACCCGCATTGCGGGCACGCGCGCGCGCGCTCCTCGCTGCGGGCAACGGTCGGCGTGCCGCAACGGCTGCAATATTGATGATTGCGGTCCCACTCCATGATCTGGAATGCACGGCCGGCCAGCACGGCGAGCGGCTCGTCAACCAGGCCGAATACCGCGCGCAGGCCCTGCATTGCATGGCCCTGCGGCAGCCCGGTGGCGGACTCGAGTTCGCATACATAGCAATGCTTGCCGTCATAAGTACCGAGGTAAAGATCGCGCACCGTGCTGACCCCAAGCTCCGACAAATCGTGGCAATGCGGCAGCCGCGCTTCATCTGCGGACTGCACGAGCAACAATTCGCCGCGATGAAAAGCGAACCACAGCGCGGGCTCGTTGCGTTCCGCTGGCGGTGCGACCAGCGGCTGGTAGGAATGCGGCATGTGCGCTATCTAAGGATTGGCAGAGCAGGCCCGGCAGCCGGTGCGATTCACCGCAT
>JANNPG010000074.1:0-4111 GCA_031399805.1 Betaproteobacteria bacterium
CGTGCGCATGCGGTCGACGAGCGTGACCATTGCGCGCCGCCTGCGGCCGACGCTATCGCCAAGCCGCGTTGCAAGTTCCAGCCCGCCCGCGCCGCCGCCGATAATAACAATGTGGTGCAATGCTGTGACCATTGAGGAGTCGGGATTCAGAAGTCAGGATTCAGGATTCAGGATTCAGGATTCAGGATTCAGGATTCAGGATTCAGGATTCAGAGGTTGGAACTGGACGGGCAGAATTCGTTTTACACCTCACGCCTCACGCCTCACCCATCACGGAACTAACCCCCGCGGTCTGCTGCAAGAGCTTCAGCATCGCCGCGGCCTTGTCGAAGGTCTCCTGGTATTCGTCGGCAAGGCGCGAGTCGGCGATGATACCGCCGCCCGCCCAGAAGCTGATCGTGCCGCGCGCATAGACCAGCGTGCGGATCGCGATATTGAGATCCATGTCGCCGTCGCCGCCGATATAGCCGATTGCGCCGCAGTAGACGCCGCGCCGGTGGGGTTCAAGCTCTTCGATGATCTGCATGGCGCGCAATTTGGGCGCGCCGGTGATCGAGCCACCGGGGAAGCAGCCGCGCAAGAGGTCGAGCGCATCGCGGCCCTGGCGCAGGGTGCCGGTGACCGTGCTGACGAGATGATGCACGGTAGCGAAACTTTCGACTTCAAAAAGCTTCGGCACCCTGACCGAACCCGGCTCGCAATTCTTCGACAGATCGTTCCTCAGCAAATCGACGATCATGACGTTTTCGGCGCGGTCTTTCTCGCTCGCCCTGAGTTCCGTCGCGAGTTCGGCATCGACGCGCGGATGGCCGGCGCGCGGGCGCGTGCCCTTGATCGGTTTGGTTTCTACCTGCCGGCGGGCGAGCCGCAGGAAACGCTCGGGAGAAGCGGACAGGACCTGGCCGTGGGGCGTATTCAGGTACGCGGCATACGGCGCCGGATTGATGATGCGCAGCGCCTGATAGGCAAGCCATGGATCGCCGGCTGCAGGTGCTGCGAAGCGCTGCGCGAGATTGATCTGGTAGCAGTCGCCGGCGACTATGTAATCAAGCACGCGCGTGAAAGCCTTCGCGTACGCGTCGCGCGTCAGGTTCGACGCGAGGGGTGCCGTGATGCGAAACGGTACGCGCGCGCGCTCTGCCCGCTCGGCGCTGAAACGCGCAACGAGTTCGCGCCAGCGCGCATGCGTGTCGACACAACGTCCCTGCGAGACGAGCCAACTGCGCTGGTCAAGATGATCGACCACCACCGCCCAGTCATAGATGCCGACCGCCATCTCGGGCATTTTCTCGGTGTCTTCGGCGAGCGCCGGCAGGCGCTCGAACCGGCGCCCCAGATCGTAGGAAAAGTAGCCGAGCGCGCCACCCGTGAACGGCAGGTCACACGCGCCGGCAGGATCGATATCCAGATGCCGGCGCAATAGCGTGAGCGGGTCTTCGCGCGACAACTCGATGGCGTCGCTGCGGATTTCGGTCAGCTTGCCGTGCGTCACCAATGTCGTGTGCGGCTCGGCCGCGATGATGTCGTAGCGCGACTGCGTGAGTTGGTGGCCGCCGCTGTCGAGAAACACCGCCCATGGCAGGTCGGCGACGGTCTCGAACAGCGCCGCACTGTCGGCGCGGTAGGGTAATTCGGTGCGCAGCAACATAGGGCGCTCATTGTGCCCGAAGCTTGACTGCGCTGTCACCCGCGCGCGAAGCGGCAACAATTCCTACAGTAGGTTAGTTTGCTCGTGACAACGACAGTCAAACCGTTACAACACTCATCCCGAGCGACTTGGCGCTCTTGATCATCGCCGCGTCGAGGCAGAAAATACCCTGTGCGTTCAAACTTTCGGCGATGGCAAGGTGAAGCGCGTCGCCCGCCTTCAGCTTCAACGCGCCGTCACCCGCCAATTCGGCGGCATGGCGGAATTCCTCCCGCCCCGGAACAGCCACCGTGCAATGTTTTCGCGCAAATTCATGGACCCGCGCGGTGGCCTGTTTCGCTAGGTTCGCTGTCGCCTGGCCGGTGCGTACTTTGATCGCGGCGGCCGAGGCGAACTCGACCAGGGACCACTCGCTGATCGCCAGTCGCTCGCCTGCGGACTCGAACCAGCTTATCACGGCCTCACTTTTCGGCTCCCGGATGAAGACTGGAACCAGGGCGCTCGTATCGACGTAAATCATCAGTAGCGCGCTCCACGGCGCATGTCCGCGAATACCGGCGCCGTCTCCTTCTGACGGCCAAGTAATTGACGCAGACGGTGCGCCTCGGTCTTACCGATGACACGACCTTCCGGAGCGAGCACCAGGCGCCCGTCGGGAGAGACCTCCGCAATGAGCGTATCGCCCTCGCCCACACCGATCTTCTTCGCCGATTCCGCCGGCAGGCGGACGGCAAGGCTGTTGCCCCACTTGGATACCATGAGTTCCATGCGCAAGCGCTTTGCCGTCATCGCATCACCCATTGTATATACACGTAGATACATGATAGGCTTTGCTATCGCTTTTGTCAACGATCAGCCATGACCATGACTTGCGAACTCGATCATCTGGTGCTCGGCGCGCATACCCTGGAACAAGGCGCCGCGTTCATCGAATCGATGCTCGGAGTACAACCGCAGCCCGGCGGCGCGCACGCCGCGATGGGAACGCATAACCTGCTGCTGCGGCTCGGCGCGCGCGCGTATCTCGAAATCATCGCCATCAACCCTGACGGCGCCGCGCCGGCGCGGCTGCGCTGGTTCGGATTGGATAACGAACAAACACGGCGACCGTTGCGCGAGGAACCGCGCCTGCTAACGTGGGTCGTGCGAACTTCGGACATCGAAAGCGCGGCGCGCAGCTGTCCGGTTCCGCTTGGCCGGATACATCGCATGACCCGCGGCGCATTCTCGTGGCGGATAACGATACCCGACGATGGCGCGCTGATTTTCGATGGGATAACGCCTGCTCTCATACAATGGGATGGCAATACGCACCCTGCGGAAAAACTCGAGGAACGCGGCTGCGAGCTCGTCGGGCTTGCGGGCTTGCATCCTGCGCTCAGCAGCATCACGCCAGCACTCGAAGCATTGGGCGTCGACGCAGTGATAAATTTACACGAACCGCCACTGGACGGCGCGAGCCGGCTGACGGCGAACATCCGCTGCCCGCGCGGCGTGGTGACGATTACGTCATCCTAGAAAGACGATCCCGGCTGCTTGAGAAACTCGGTTTCCTCGGGCATCGACGCGCGGCCAAGGATCGCGTTGCGATGCGGGAAGCGTCCGAAGCGCGCAATGACGTCGGCATGCTTGCGCGCCCACTCTGCAAGGTCCGCCAGCGCAGGGTCGTCGGCGAGGCGCCCGAACAGATCGAGCGAACGCTGCTGCATCGCCGCGTCCTCGGCATGCTCGAAAGGCAGATAGACGAACTGGCGCTCGATGGGCGCAAGTTGCATGTCCCAGCCGCGCTCCACCATGCGCTGGGCGGCGGCCAGCGCCTGCGCATCGGTGGCGAATGCCCGCGGGTCGTTGCGGAACATATTGCGCGGAAACTGATCGCACACGATGATGAATGCGAGCAGCGCATGTGGCGTCTCGTCCCATGCAGCGAGCTTGCCGCCCGCGGCGAGTTCGTGCACGGCAAGAAATCGCGCGCGCACCTCCTGATCGAACGCGTCGGACTTTTTGAACCACGCGGCACGCGGCGTGCCGCGTTCCGGCGAACCGAACGCGCCAAACCAGAAATCGAGCACGTCCGGCGGAGTCATGCCGCTCAGTATACGGCCACGCTGCGGGTCGATTTGCCCGCGCGCATCCGGCCGAAACCCGCGTTGATGCCGGCGAACGCGAGCTTGTGCGTGATCACGTCGTCGAAGCTGATGTTCCTGCCTTCGACATAACCGAGTTCGCGCAGGCCGGCGCGCAGAGCTTCGTTCTGCGCGTTCGCGCGCGAGCTCGCGGCCAAATTGAGAACTCCGACGCGCGGAATTTTCAATTTCTGCGCCTGAGCGAAAGAGGAAAGAGGGAACGCGAGCGCGCCCGCGCCAAGCGCAATCACGAGTCTCCGCCGTGTTGAACGGCCGGAGCACACTTGCGACTTCGCAACGTCGTCAGCTCCAACGCGGCGACGCAAGCCGGCATGCA
>JANNPG010000541.1:0-7264 GCA_031399805.1 Betaproteobacteria bacterium
CTTCCTTGCGCGGGCCCAACAGCCAGCGACCGCGTTCATCCTGCAAAGTTTGCGTAAGCGCGCGCACCACGCGCGCGGCGGCGTCATTGCACTCCGCGGACCGCACGCCGCGGCGTTCAAGTTCGCGCGCGAGCCGCGGCCGCAGGGCCGCGACGCGCGCGGGCGTCCAGCCTTCGAGCGCGTCGTCCGCGAGCCGTTGGAGCCAGCGGTGCACGACCGTACCGACGTGCCGCGCCGTCTCGCCCGCCCAACTGAATTCAATCTCCTCCTCCGCACCGCGCGCGTCGGGAGGCGAGATCCCTGCGACCGCCGCCGGCGGGTCCGGCAACGTCCAGCCCTCGGGCAGACGGCGCAGGATCGTCGGGGCGCGCGCTTCGACGGCTGAGTCGTCCTTCCCCGGCGGTTTGAGCCCCGCGTAGAACTCCGCCGCCGCCGGCCACGCGCAGGCGAGCAGGCTCCGCGCGGGCGGCATGGTCTTCTTCGGGCACGCGAACAGATGCAGGCGCCGCTGCGCGCGCGTGGCGGCAACGTAGAGCAGGCGCGCGGCCTCGGTGTCCTCCGCCGCGCGGTCGAGGTTTTTCAGGTATTCATACGCGGGCTCCTTCTCGGCGCCGGTTTCCTTGATCGGCGCCAGCAACAGCGAGCGGTCCGGCAACTCGCGCCAGCGCATGAGCGGCGCGTCGCTTTTCCCCGGCCCGCGCTGGAGGCCCGGCACGATGACGGTGCCGAACTCCAGGCCTTTGGCCTTGTGTATGGTCATGATCTGGAGGTCGCGCTCGGTGGCCGCGACGTCGGGCAGCGCATGCAGTTCCCCGAGCAGTTCGGCGAGGCGCGCGAAGTCCACCTCGCCCGCCTCTTCCAGTTCCTGCAGCGCGTCGAGGTAGACCTCGGCGTCCTCGAGGTCGGTCGGGTCCTCTACGCAGGCCGGGCCGCCGAGCGCAAGCCACGCGCCTTCGACGCGATCGCGCAGCGTGCCGCGCAGCCGGTTCGCGAGGGCGGGCGCGAGGGCGGCGCGGAAGCTCGTCAGCGCGGGAATGTCCTGCACGATATCCCACACCGTTTCGTTCCTGCCTTCGAACCCTGCGCTCAGTTCAGGCAAGCCCAGTCCCACCCACGGCGCGCGCAGAATGGCGAGCCACGCGACGCGATCGGCGAGGTGCGTCAGCGCGCGCGTAAGGGCAAACAGATCCTGCACCACCTGCTTCTCGCCCAGCGTCTCGATCTCGATGGCGCGGTAGCGGATGCCCGCCGCCTTCAGCGCGGGAACGATTTCGGCCAGCGCATTGCGATTGCGCACGAGGATCGCGCAATCGCTCTTTGCGTCATGCACGAGCTCGACGATTTTCTGCGCCTCGGCCGCGGGATCGGCAGGCGCGTGCCACGTGGCCGCGTCGCCGGGCAGCGCCGGCTTTGCCGAATCCGGCGTGGCGGGCGAATACGGCACGGCGCCGGAAGTCTCATCCTGCTGCGCAGGCAACACGCGCATGAATGTGTCGTTCACCCAATCCACCAGCCCTGCCTGCGAGCGGAAGTTGGTGGTGAGCGTGAGCGATTCCAGCTTGACGTTCGGCAGCCCCTCGCGTTGCGCTTTCATGAAGAGCCGCACCTCCGCTTCGCGGAAGCGGTAGATGGACTGCATGGGGTCGCCCACGACGAACAGCGTACGCCCGTCGCCGGCCTGCCAGCCGGCGGTCAGGCGCTCGAGCAGCTCCCACTGCGAGATGGAGGTGTCCTGGAATTCGTCCACCAGGACATGGTGGATGCGGTGGTCGAGCGCGAGCAGCAGATCCGTGGGCTCCTCCGGCGTGCCGAGCGCGCGCACCGCGCCCTGCGCGATCTCGGTGAAGTCGGCCTCGCCGCGCGCGGCGAACACCTGCTTGAGCTCGGCGGCCGCGAGCGGCAAGAGCGCCAGCATCGCTTCCAGCGCCTCCCCCTGCGCATCGCTGTAGCGCGCCGGCGGCAGCGCGCACAGTGCAATGAGGGCCTGACGCAATGGTTCGTTGCCGACGATGTCCGCGGGCGCGGGCTTGGGTCGCTTGCGCCATTCGCCTTCTTTCGTCAGCACGCTCCCGGCAAATTCCACGGATGCGCGCGCATCTAGCGTGAGCGCATAAGCAAGGAGACGCTGCCGTTCCGCGACGAACGCCGCTTCCAGTTCCACGCGCGTCGGCGCGCGGCCTGTCTTGCGCAGCCACTGATCGCGCCTGGCGAGCATGTCGGCGATCAACTTGGCGGCGGCGCCGACGTTGTTGTCGAGATGTGAGAGCAGGCGCGCCACGTGCCGGTTCCCGAAATCCGAAGCGACCCGCACGGCGGTCTCGCGATAGAGCTCGCGCGCGTCCTCGGCGATGCCCGGCGGCGCGCCGAACTTCGCGAGCACCGGCAGCTGGCGCGCGAGCGACATGCAGAACGCGTCGATGGTCTCGATGCGCAGGCGGTGCGCAAGCTCCGGCGCCTTATCGCCCAGCGCCGCCAGCACGCGCTTTTTCATCTCGCCGGCCGCCTTACGGGTGAACGTGATGGCGACGATTTCTTCGGGCTGGCCGGCGACTTCGAGCAGCCTGAGATAGCGCGCGACCAAGAGCGAGGTCTTGCCCGAGCCCGCGGGCGCCTGCACGATGAACGAACGCGTGACGTCGAGCGCGCGGTCGCGTTCGGCCTGGTCTGCTGGCGCGGGCCTGCGGTCGCTCATTCCGCCTCCCCTTCCTCGTCTTCCGCCAGAGTGGAGAGGCGCTCGTGCACGCGGCACAGGGTCTGCAGGTCGCAGCTGCGGCAGGTCGTGAGTCCGCGCTTGGGATCCACCGGCGCGCGGCCGCCGGCGAATTCACCCGCGAGCTTTTCGAGTTCCGCCTTCCAGCCCGCGATCAAAGCAGCCCAGTTTTTCGCCGGCTTGGCGCCGGGAATGGCGCTCTCGCCCGCGGTGAAGCCGGAAAATTTCATGTCGCCCGTGCGGACCTTGGCGAAAGCAACGGCCGCTACGTCCTCTGCCGCCGCCACGACGTAGGCGGGCAACTGCGGATCGTCCGGGCGCGCGCCCTGCCAGTCGTTGGGCGTGACACGGCTGCCGGTCTTGTAGTCGATCAGCGCGTACCGGCCCGCATTTTCCCCTCCCACCAGGCGGTCCATGCGGTCGATGCGTCCGGAAAGCGCGAGGCCGCCCACGTTCAATTCGCGCTTGTGTTCCGTATGAAGGACCTCGAACGCGGGCCGCGCCCGCTCCACCGCCAGCCACTCGCCGGCGAGTTTCTTCAGGCGCTCGACCTCGAGCTCCGCGAAGCGGCCTTCGAGCCCGAGCTCCTTCACTGCTTGACGCGCGGATTTTTCAATGGCGGGTTGCACATTCCCCGCCAGCGCCGCGCTGGATGCAAGGTCTTTCCACAGCACCCGCAGCATGGCGTGCACGAGCTGCCCGCGCGCAAGCGCGTCCGGCCCGGGTGCGGGCGCTTTGAGCGCCTCGGCGCCCAGGCGCCAGTGCGCGAACGCCCGGAACGGGCACGCTGCCTGGTCGGCAAGCACGCGCGTGCCGCCGCGCACGTTCTTCTGTTCAACGGCCGGCGCCTGTTCGTCCGTGCGATCCTCGCGCGCCCTTTTCGCGAAGACCGCATCGCGGAACCGCGGATAGGCCGGAATCTCTACCGACTCCTCCGCAAATCCGACTATCAGCGGACTGGCGGTGAACTCGCGCTCGCCGTCCTTGCGCGGCCATGAGAAAACGACTTCGTCCGCCGCGCCCGCCCAGCCCGCGGTGAGTCGCCGGTCGAGCGCCAGTGCGGACTCGGCGGACGCTTCCGGGATGCCGGCTTTCTTCTGCAGCGCGACCGGCAGGAACGGGTTCGGCCGCGCGGCGAGCGGCCAGGCGTCGTCGGTCAGGCCGCTCACCCAGAGCGCGTCGAATTCAAGGCCGGCGGACTCGAGCAGGCCCAGCACCTGCACCGGTGCTTCCGGCGCCTCCGGCTGGAAAAGCGTTTCCGCGCACAGGCGCTTCAAGCGCGCGAGCGCCTCGCCGGCGGAGAAGCGTTCGATCACGCTGCCGAGCCGCGCGAACTCGCCGAGCAGCACGTTGAAGCGCTCGCGCGCCTGGAACTCGGCCGAGTCGAGCTTGCGTTCGCCGGGAAAGCCGGCGGCCCCCAGCGCCGCGGTGAAATGCCGCGCCCAGTCGTGGGGAGAATGCGTTGCCGGCTTCAACGCGAAGACGTGTTCCAGGCGCTCGCGCAGAGCGGGGCATCCCTCCACCATGGCAATCAGCTTGGGCAGCGACAGGGTCGCGCCCGCCTTGCGGCGCAGTCGCGCATCGAGCCGGGCGCGGGCGGCCAATTCGCCCTCCGCTTGGCCCAGAAACGGGGAGCGGATCAGGCGGCTCACATTCTCGAATTCCGCGTCGCGCAGGGAAAAATCGAGCAGCGCAAGCGCGCAGGCCACGACCGGAACCTGCGCCAGCGGCTCGCCCAGCGACACGTTGAACGGCATCGGCGTGCGTGGGGTGCCCGGCAGATTGAAGTCCGGCCGCATGATGCGCGAGAAGACGCGCACCACTTCCCCCCGGCGCAGTTGCAGGTCGGGCACCACCACGCCGATCCGCCGGACATTCGATTCGAGCCGCGCGCGCGCCCAGCGCGCCGCGCTTTCGAGTTCCTCCCCTGGCGCAGCAAAAGACGTTCTGCGCGGGATCGGGGTCCTGCGTTCTGCCGCGCAGGCCAGCGTTTCCACGCCGGCGCCCGCCAGAAACTCCGCGGCCTGCGGCGGCAGGATGTCGAATGCGTAGGCAACGAGGCATTGCGCCCGCTTGACGAGCTTACCGCCGATGACGTCGGACAGGACGGCGGAATCCGTGAACCCGTTGGCACGGCAGCGTTTGGCGTACTCGCGGGCCCATTCCGCGAAGGCGCGGGTGTCGTCGGTGCCCTCGAATTTCTCCAGCGCACCGGCGATGCGCCAAGCCTGCGCAACGCGCCACGCTTGCATCGCGCGCACGGCGGTCTGCGGCACCTCCAGAAGTTCGTCGCCCCAGCGCGAAGCGCGAATCACACTCTCCCACAGCTCGCGCGCTTGCGCGTCGGCGAGCAGCATCGGCAGCTCGCCGCCCCGGTCGGATAGCAGCGCGTCGTCGTAGCAACGCTCGACGAACGAGTTGAACGGCAGTATGTCAGGCGCTTCCCACGTGGTGAGTCCGCTCGCCACGCGATTTGCGTCGAATTCGCGCGCGAGTTCCTGCGCCAGCCGCCGGTTGGGCGTGACGACCGTGACGCCGGCTGTCAGCCCCTCGGCGAGGCGCGCGAGAAATTCAGCTTTGGTGAGTCGCGGAAAATTATCGTCGGTTGACATTCGGCGCATGATAGCGCCGAACCGTCGTTACATCACGCGGGGATATAGCGGCAGAGTGAACCCGAGCGCGCGGGCTTGCGTAGAATTAAGCCCTAAGGCGCTGTGCTCTTTAATTATTGCCCATTCAGAAGCGTACGGGCGTGGAGCGCGGAACAGGGGCCCCATCTTAATGGGGATGTGACCGCGGAGCGCCCGCGGGATGCGGAATTACATCAGGCCCGCTACTTCTCCAGCAAATGTTTCTTCGCCTTCACCTTTTCCCACTCGGCCGCATCCGGCGGGCCGTCTTTCTTTTCGATGATCGCCGGCCAGACCTTGGCAAGCTCGGCGTTTAACGCGGTGAACTCTTTCTGATCATCGGGGACGTCGTCTTCGGCGAATATCGCCTCGACCGGGCACTCGGCGACGCACAGCGTGCAATCGATGCATTCATCGGGATCGATGACCAGGAAATTCGGACCTTCGCGAAAGCAATCCACCGGGCACACGTCGACGCAATCGGTGTATTTGCACTTGATGCAGGTTTCGGTAACGACGTAAGTCATGGTAATCCTTGGCTAATCGCGCCATTTTCGACTGATTCGAGCGATTTATTTTAGCAGAAACCGGCGTCCCGCCCCGATCTCCCGGGTCCACGCTTCCCAAACATGCGGTTTTTCGTTAGCATACGCGCCATCTGGCCTATCTCGCGCCCCGCGCTTTCCCGCGGCAATCCCGACATTCCCCACGCAGCAGGAGACATGGTATGAGTGAACATATTCACCACGTGACCGACGATACTTTCGAGCCGGAAGTATTGCAGGCCGACAAACCGGTGCTGGTCGATTACTGGGCCGAATGGTGCGGCCCGTGCAAGATGATCGCCCCGCTCCTCGACGACATCGCGAAGGACTACGCAGGCAAGCTCAAAGTCGCCAAATTGAATATCGACGAGAACCAGGCCACCCCTCCCAAGTATGGCATTCGCGGCATTCCGACCCTGATGCTGTTCAAGAACGGCAACCTCGCGGCGACCAAGGTCGGCGCCCTCTCAAAATCCCAACTTATGGCGTTTATTGACAGCAATATCTGAACTGGTTAACCTAGCCTCAAACTATCCGGCAGCCTGACCCACTCGGGGGCATGCCGGACGAGCGCAAGCTCCGCGTCACCTCCAACCTTTTCCCGCAGTTACTTTTCACCAGCCACGCCCTCACTGTATCTATACCCTATGCTTCTATCCGATCTGAAAAACCTCCACGTCACCGAACTCGTGGAGATGGCGGTCACGAACGAAATCGAGGGCGCCAACCGCCTGCGCAAGCAGGAGCTGATTTTCGCGCTCCTGAAAAACCGCGCCAAAAAAGGCGATTCGATTTTCGGCGAAGGCACGCTGGAAGTGCTGCCCGACGGTTTCGGCTTCCTGCGCTCGCCCGACACGTCGTACCTCGCGGGCACCGACGATATCTATGTCAGCCCGTCGCAGATCAGGCGCTTCAACCTGCACACCGGCGATTCGATCAACGGCGAAATTCGCACACCGAAAGACGGCGAGCGCTACTTTGCGCTGGTCAAGGTCGACAAGGTCAACGACGAGTCGCCCGAGAATTCGAAACACAAGATCCTGTTCGAGAACCTGACGCCGCTGTTTCCGAACGAGCGCTTCATCATGGAGCGCGACATCAAGTCGGAAGAAAACCTGACCGGCCGCATCATCGACATCATCGCGCCGATCGGCAAGGGCCAGCGCGGCCTGCTGGTGTCCAGTCCGAAAAGCGGCAAGACCGTCATGATGCAGCACATCGCGCACTCGATCGCGGCCAATAATCCCGAGGTTTATCTGATCGTTCTGCTGATCGACGAACGGCCGGAGGAAGTGACCGAGATGCAGCGCTCGGTGAAAGGAGAAGTGCTCTCCTCGACTTTCGACGAGCCGGCGTCGCGCCACGTGCAGGTCGCGGAG
>JANNPG010000560.1:0-5132 GCA_031399805.1 Betaproteobacteria bacterium
AACGGCTTTAGCGCAAAAGAAGTGAAGGATTAAAATCTTGAACCGCAAAGGACGCGAAGGACGCAAAGGAAACCAACAAGAACGATAATAGTCGTGGCGCGATCCGCGCGAGGATTATTCCGATATCTATTATTTGTTTGCGTTTTAGTTTTGTTTTTCCTTCGCGTCCTTTGCGTCCTTCGCGGTGAAGCTGTTGACTTTGCTGGAGTTCAAACATGACCAAACAAGTCCAGGAAGCATACATCGTCGCCGCCACCCGTACGCCGGTCGGCAAAGCGCCGCGCGGCATGTTCAAAAACGTGCGGCCCGACGACATGCTCGCGCACGTGCTGAAGGCCGCGCTTGGTCAGTGCCCGGGGATAGACACCAAGGTTATCGACGACGTGATCGTCGGCTGCGCGATGCCGGAAGCCGAGCAGGGCATGAATGTCGCGCGCATCGGCCTCTTGCTCGCGGGTTTCCCGAATACGGTATCGGGCATGACGATCAACCGCTTCTGCTCGTCGGGCGTGCAGGCTGTCGCGCTGGCGGCGGACCGCATCCGGTTGGGCGAGGCTGACGTGATGATAGCGGCGGGCACCGAGAGCATGAGCATGGTGCCGATGGGCGGCAACAAACCGTCGTTCAGCCCGGCGATATTCGACAAGGATGAGAATGTCGCGATCGGTTACGGCATGGGCGTCACCGCGGAAAATGTCGCGCGGCAATGGAACATCACGCGCGAACAGCAGGACCTGTTCGCCGCCGAGAGCCATCGCCGCGCGCTGCACGCGACCGACAGCGGCGAGTTCAAGGACGAGATCACGCCGTATGACATCGTCGAGCGGCAGCCCGACCTCAATACGCGCGAGATTGCGGTCAAACACCGCACCGCGACCAATGACGAGGGCCCGCGCCGCGATACCTCTCCCGAAGGCCTGGCGAGGTTGCGGCCGGTGTTCGCGGCCAACGGCAGCGTGACCGCCGGCAACAGCTCGCAGACTTCGGATGGCGCAGCGGCGGTCGTATTGATGAGCGGGGCGGCAATGCAGCGTTTCAACCTTTCGCCGCTTGGACGATTCATGGGCTACGCGGTGGCCGGCGTGCCGCCCGAAATCATGGGCATAGGCCCGGTCAAGGCCATACCCAAGGTGTTGCAGCAGGTCGGATTGCGGCTTGACGATATTGACTGGATCGAACTCAATGAGGCGTTTGCCGCACAATCGCTGGCGGTCATCAAGGACCTCGGACTCGACCCGGCGAAGGTCAATCCGCTGGGCGGCGCGATCGCGCTCGGTCATCCGCTGGGCGCGACCGGGGCGGTGCGCGCGGCGACGCTGCTGCACGGCATGCGGCGGCAGAAAAAAAAATACGGCATGATAACCATGTGCATAGGCACCGGCATGGGCGCCGCCGGCGTTTTCGAGGCGATCTGATACACTTGCCGGCCTATGCTCAAAGTCATGTTCAATGCCCTGCTTGCCGCGCTGCTGGTGGCGTGTGTTGCGTGGATTCCCGCGGCGCGCGCGATCGAAATCGAGAGCGTGAAAATTGATGACAAGGTGGTGCTTGCGAGTGGGGTGCCCGAACTCGTGCTGAACGGCGCCGGTGTGCGTCACAAGTTCGTATTCGTCAAGGTTTACATAGGCAGCCTCTACCTGACGCAGAAAAAAACCGACAGCGATGCGATCTATGTCGATCCGGGCCCCAAGCGCGTGTCGATGCATATCCTGTCGAGCGAGGTCACCGCGCAGGATCTGATTTCGTCGATGAACAACGCGCTTGCGGCGAACCATTCGCCGCATGAGTTGGCGCTGATCGAAAAAAGGATCCGCGATCTCAACACCATGATGAGTTCGATCAAGGTACTCAACAAAGGCAGCGTGGTGCACCTCGATTATCTGCCGGATGTCGGCACCCGCGTCATCGTCGATGGCCAGGAGCGCATCACGATTCCCGGCGGGGACTTCTACCGCGCGATGCTGCACATATGGATCGGCAACAAGCCCGTCGACGGGCGGTTACGCGACGCGATGCTGGGCAAGACCGCGGGCGGAAAGTAGGTCCAGATCGCGCGCGCGCCGGGCGATTTGAGCCCGGCGCATTCGAAGCATCCGGCTTTAAAAAAATCCGCGCCGCCGCGAACGGTGGTCCTGCCGTCAACCCGCGTCGTTGTCGCGCGTTATCGGGAAACGCCCGACGCCAAGCCTGCTAGAATCGCGGCTTTTCGCAATTAACCCTGACCGTTCAAATGATACTTTACGCGGCCGCCATTTTTCTGGGCGCATTCCTGCTGTTTCTCGTGCAACCAATCATCGCGAAGCAGATTCTGCCGTGGTTCGGCGGTTCGGCCGCGGTGTGGGCGACCTGCATGGTGTTTTTCCAGATGGTGCTCCTCTTCGGTTACGCCTATGCAGACTTCACGACGCGGCGCCTGACGCCGAAGCGCCAGGTCGTGCTGCACGTCGCGTTGCTCGCGCTGAGCCTCGCGGTCCTGCCGATTACACCCGACGTGTCGTGGAAGCCGCAGGGCGAGGAAAACCCGAGCTGGCGGATCATCGGCCTGCTGGCGTTGACGATCGGCCTGCCATATTTCATTCTGTCGACCACCAGCCCGCTGTTGCAGGCGTGGTTTGCACGGCGCTTCCAGCAGGCGATCCCGTACCGGTTGTTCGCGTTATCAAATCTCGCGTCGCTGCTTGCCCTGCTCGCCTACCCGGTGATGGTCGAGCCGTGGGTTTCAACCGTTACGCAGTCGATCTCGTGGTCGGTGTGTTACGCGTTGTTCGTGGTGCTGTGCGGCTATGCGGCAATTGCGAGCGCACGCAGCACGGCGACCGTGGTGGCCACCGCGCCGCACGCAGCGGCGAGCGTTGAACCCCCGCCAACCGGCATGCGGCAACTCATCTGGCTCACGCTCGCCGCCATGGCGTCGTTTCTGCTGCTCGCGTTCACCAATCACATCTGCCAGAACGTCGCGTCACTGCCGTTTTTGTGGATACTGCCGCTGTCGCTGTATCTGGCGACATTCATACTGTGCTTCGACCACCCGCGCTGGTACCGCCGCGAGGTGTTCCTCCTGCTCGCCGCAATCCTGCTGCCGCTGATGGCGTGGTACTCGGATTCGCTCAACCTGAAACTCGTGATTCCGATGTACCTCGCCGGGCTCTTCGTATGCTGCATGTTCTGTCACGGCGAACTCACGCTCTTGAAGCCCGCGCCGCGCTATCTGACGCGCTTCTACCTGATGATTTCGCTCGGTGGCGCCATCGGCGGGCTGCTGGTCGGCCTGGTGGCCCCTTACGTGCTGACCGGCTACTTTGAACTGGCGATCGGGCTGATCGCCTGCGCGCTGCTGCTGCTCTACCGCACTTTTCGCATGGCCTGGTGGGCGATGCTTGCGTCGGCGGCGGTGGTCGGCGCCACCGCCTGGGGCGCGGGCAAGGCGATCGATACGCAAATCGCCGATTCGCGCGTGATGATGCGCAATTTCTACAGCGTGCTGAAAACGCGCCAGTCCGCCGATCCGGTGCCGTTCCGCTCGCTGGTGCATGGCGGCATCTTGCACGGCGGCCAGTTGATGGACCCCGCCCATCGTCTGCGGCCGAGCAGCTATTTCGGCACGACCAGCGGCTACGGCCGCATGTTCGCAAGCCTGCCGGACACGCCGCGCAAGGTTGGCGTGATCGGGCTCGGCGCCGGCTCGATCATCGCGTATGCGCGCAAGGGCGACACTTTCCGCTTCTACGAAATCAATCCGCAAGTCATCGACGTGGCGCAGCGCGAGTTTTCATTCATGACGGATACGCCCGCGAAAATTGAAGTCGTGCTCGGCGACGGCCGCCTGAGTCTCGAGCGCGAACCGAGCCAGCAATTCGACGTGCTGGCGATGGACGCGTTTTCCGGTGACTCGATTCCCACCCATCTCCTGACGCGCCAGGCGATGGCGATTTATATGCGGCACCTGAAACCGGGCGGCGTACTCGCGTTCCAGGCGACCAATCGCTTCATCAACATTGCGCCTATCGTGGCGAGCCTCGCCGCGAAGTACGGGCTGGCGGCGGTTTTGATTTCCGACCTGCCGGAAAACGAAGCAGGCCTCGACTACTGGACGTCGAGCACGGACCAGGTACTTGTCACCGCTAACCGCAAACTGCTCGAAGCCGACCTCATCCGTAGCGTGGCGACGGAAATCCCGGTGCCGCCCGGCTTTCGCGTGTGGACCGACGACTTTAACAATCTGCTGCGCGTGCTGAAGTAGACGCGGCTGCCGGGCGGCCGCGGCACGGCAGCCTGGGTGGCTGATTGGAGCAAACGAACCTGCAGCATTCCTGAATGCGCCCAGGATTTTTCAGGCGGGAATTGGCCACGGTGTTTTGTACAAATTTTATGCAATCTGTTTAACGTTGAGGCGGCATTTTGATTGACAAGCGGATTATTGTTTTCTAGCATTGCCCCTCCACGCTGTTCATACGCGCTGCGCCGGGCGTATAACCCGCACGCGGTCGGCGCAAAAGAGGAGAGTGCGCGATGCGCCTGCGTTGGCCGCAAATTATTTTGTTTTTTTCATGCGGGGCGATGGCTGCTCTCGCATGGCTGCCTGCTTTGGCAGCGGAGCCGACCGACAAATTCGATAACTTCCGCATGCGCCAAGGCGTGCCGATACAGTTGAAACAAGTCGCGCCGGATCTGTATTTTCTCTACGACGACCTGTCGTCGAACTCGGCTTTCCTGGTGACCGAAGAGGGCGTGCTGGTGATCGATACGCGCCAGCATCCGGCCCACGGCCGCGATCTCATCGAGCGCATTCGCGCGATTACCGACAAGCCGGTCAAGTGGGTGATCAACACGCACGCGCATGGCGATCACTACTACGGCAATCCGGCGTTCAAGGCGATTGGTGCGACCATCATCGCGCAGCGCGATGTGGTCGCCGGCATGATCAAGAACGAGCAGCTTGAGTTCAAGCGCCGGCTGGCGTTCTTCAAGTCGCTCAATCTCGATCCGGCCGAAGTGAAAACGATATTGCCCGACGTGACTTTCGATTCCCGCCTGACGCTAAAGCTCGGCGGCCGCAGCATTGAGATCATGTATCTCGGCCCCGGGCAGAATCCCGGCGACACGCTGGTGTATTTTCCGCACGCGCGCGCGCT
>JANNPG010000602.1:0-2509 GCA_031399805.1 Betaproteobacteria bacterium
CCCCCTCCCCAGCCCTCCCCCGGTGACGGGGGAGGGAGCCTGGCTGCGCGAATCTTCTCCTCACTCCTCGCTCCTCGCGCCTCACGCCTCGCTCCTCACGCACATTCAGTGTTTGACGCCAAGGTAAGCGTCGATCACCGCCTGGTTGTTCCTGACTTCATCCGGCGAGCCGTCGCCGATCTTGCGCCCGTAGTCGAGCACCACGACCCGGTCCGACAAGTCCATCACCACACTCATGTCGTGCTCGATCAGCACGATGGTGGTGCCGAACTCGTCGTTGACGTCGAGAATAAAGCGGCACATGTCTTCTTTCTCCTCGACGTTCATGCCCGACATTGGCTCGTCAAGGAGCAGCATGTCCGGCTCGGCGGCGAGCGCGCGCCCGAGTTCCACGCGTTTCTGCAAGCCGTACGGCAGCCGGCCGACAGGCGTCTTGCGGATCGCTTCAATCTGCAGGAAGTCGATGATGCGCTCGACCGCCACGCGGTGCTCGATTTCTTCCCTGAGCGCCGGACCGTACCACAACGCCTGGGCGAGGAAGCCGGCGTGCATTTTCAGATTGCGGCCGGTCATCAGGTTGTCGAGCACGGTCATGCCCTTGAAGAGCGCAATGTTCTGAAACGTGCGCGCAATGCCCTGCTTTGCGGCCTCATGCGGGCGCATCTGGCTGCGCGTGACGCCCTTGAACGTGATGCTGCCCTGTTGCGGATGGTAGACGCCGTTGATCACGTTGAGCATGGAACTCTTGCCCGCGCCGTTGGGGCCGATGATGGCGCGAATCTCGTGCTCGCGCACGTCGAAGCTCACTTCCGCGAGCGCTTTCACGCCGCCGAACGCAAGCGATATGTTGTCGATCTGTAGAACGATCTCCCCGATTTTGCGCGTCTCATTCATGCGTGACCGGCCTCAACCCGCTGGTTTCAGCTGCGCGGGCGCGAAGGTGCGCGCCGCGCGTATCTGCACATCGGCACTCACCGTGCCGCTGCGGCCGTCTTCGAACTTGACCTGGGTCTCGATATGGCACTGCGACCGGTCCGAGTACAGGGCGTCGATCAGCACCGCGTATTTGTCGGCGACAAAACCGCGCCGCACCTTGCGCGTGCGCGTCAACTCGTCGTCGTCGGGATCGAGTTCCTTGTGCAGGATCAGGAAACGCCGGATCTGTGAAGCGGCCAGCGCATCCTCCCCGGCGAGTTCCGCGTTCACTTGCTCGACGCAGTCGCGGATCAACTCGCAGACGTCGGATTTGCCCGCGAGATCGGTGTAGCCCGAGTAGGCAATCGCGCGCCGCTCGGCCCAGTTGCCGACCGAATCCATGTCGATGTTGACGAACGCGCAGACCCCGTCGCGCCCGTTGCCGAAAGCGACCGCTTCCTTGATGTGCGGAAAGAACTTCAACTTGTTCTCGATGTAGTTGGGCGCAAACATGGCCCCGTTGGTGAGTTTACCGACGTCCCTGGCGCGATCGATGATCTTCAGCTGGCCCTGCTCGTCGAAGAAGCCGGCGTCGCCGGTGCGGAAATAGCCGTCGGCGTCGATCGACTCGGCGGTCGCCGCGGGCTGCTTGTAGTATTCCTTCAACAGCATGGCGCCGCGCACCAGCACCTCGCCGTTGTCGGCGACTTTGACCTCGACGCCCGGCGCGGGCGCGCCGACCGTATCGAATTTGACTGCGCCGTCGGGCTGCAAACAGACGTAGGCGCAGGTTTCCGTGGAGCCGTAGAGCTGCTTCAGATTCACGCCGATCGAACGGTAGAAACGAAACAGATCCGGGCCGATCGCCGCGCCCGCCGTGTAGGCGACACGGATGCGGCTCATGCCCAGCACGTTGCGCAGCGGTCCGAAGATCAGCAGATTGCCGAGCGCGTAGAGCAGCCGGTCGGCGGCGGCGACCGGCTTGCCGCCCAGGATTTCGGCGCCGCAGCGCCGCGCGACGGCGGTAAAGTAATGGAACAGCGCGCGCTTGATTGAACTCGCGTCTTCCATGCGGATCATGACCGTCGTCAGCAGGTTTTCGAATACGCGCGGGGGGGCAAAATAATAGGTCGGCCCGATCTCACGCAGGTCGGTCATCACCGTATCGCTTGATTCGGGGCAGTTGATGGTGAAACCGGCGACCAGCCACTGCGCGTACGAAAACAAATGGTCGCCGACCCACGCCATCGGCAGATAGGACAGCATGCTGTCCTCGCAACCGAGACGGTCGAAGGCCATGCCGCCCTGCGCCGAAACGATGAACGCGTTGTGCGTCTGGCATACGCCCTTCGGCTTGCCGGTCGTGCCCGACGTATACAGCATGATGCCGATGTCGGAAGACCGGCCCTGCGCGACTTCACCCGCGTAGTAATCGGGATGCGCCGCATCGAACGCGCGCCCCGCTTCGGTCAATGCGGCGTAGCTCTGCAACTGCGGCTGATCGTAATGCCGCATGCCGCGCGGATCGTCGTAGATGATGTGCTTCAGTCGCGGACAGCGCGGCATGATCTCAAGGAGCTTGTCGACCTGCTCC
>JANNPG010000613.1:0-15987 GCA_031399805.1 Betaproteobacteria bacterium
AATATATCCGGATGCGAAAGCGACCGCAGATGTTCGTCTGTCGCGATGAAGCCGGCTGCATCCAGTTTGAGTTGCGTCTCGCGCAGCCACGCTGGCGCGTGCGCGCCTGTCGCCCACACGACGGTGTCGGCGGCGATGCGCTTGCCCTGCGTGGTGACCGCCGCATCCGATTCCACGCGTTCTACGCGACAATTCAAATGCACCTCGATCCCGCGCCGAGACAGGATGTCGTGGAATGCCTTTCTCGTTCCTGAATTGAGGCCGGGCAACAAGCGGTCGCCATCGCTAACGAGTACAAACCCGACCGCGTGCGGCGCTGCCGGTTGGGCGAGCCGGTGCTGCATGGCGAGCAGCAGTTCCACGCCTCCCGCGCCACCACCGACGACGAGTATTTTTCTTGGCTCGCCGGCGCGCGCGCGCTGCATGAGCGCATTCCACGCCGGCAGAAATTTCTCGACCGGCTTCACCGTAACAGCATCGCCGGCGGCGCCCGGCGGCGCCGAGATCGAGCCGATATCGACGGCGAGCAAATCGTAATCGATGGTGGCGCCGTCGGTCAGCACGAGTTGCTTGCGTTGCGTATCGATGTTGCGCGCGCGTGACCGCACCAGGCGCGCGCCGGCAAACCGCGCGAGGTATTCGAGATCGATGTGACTGTCGTTATACCGATAGTGCCCGGCAACGAGTCCCGGCAGCATGCCGGAATACGAAGTGTGACGCGCCGGACTGACCAGCGTGATGTCGGCGCCGGCGGCCGGCCGGACACCCAATTGACGCAGCACTTCGACATGGCTGTGGCCGCCGCCAACCAGCACCAGGCGCTTCACGGACGGACGTTACTCCGGCGCCTTGCCCCACAACTGCTGGTCTTTGACGGTCGGGTCGATGTTGCGCCAGAACACATCGAGCAGTTTTTCGTAAGTCACTTTCTTCGGGTCATAGACGACTTGCACGACCTCCGTGTGACCGGTACGGCCCGAGGACACCTCCCCATAGGTCGGGTTTTTTTTCTGGCCGCCGGTATAGCCGGAAGTGGTCGAGATCACGCCCGGCAGTATGTCGTATGGATGCTCCATGCACCAGAAGCAGCCGCCGGCGAACGTGGCTTTCGCCAATGCGGGAGCCGCAGCCGGTTTGGGGGTCTGCGCGTAGCCCGAAGTCGCGCCGGTAAATACGAGCGTCGCGCCGAGCGCGAGCAAAGCATTGCGGATGGTGTTCATGGAACCGTTCTCCTGGAAATGACGGCGCCTGTGACGGCCGGCGCGTGTCGGGTTAGTCGCCGCGCCCCGACATTCCTTGCATGTCGCATAATACTACCTGTCTGGCGTGCTGCCGCGGGCTCTTCAACTTGTACCCATCGGTTTATATGCGTCCGAACATGAAGATCGACAGTGAGCCCGGAACTACCGCCGGCCCGCCTAACGCGGCAGGATAAGCAAGCACATGTCGATTCGAGCGTTGACCGGAACGCGCCTGGTCGCGATTGTCTGTGCCGCCCAGGTGCTGGTCCAGATCGGCGCATTCTTCTGGCCGGCGCTGTTGCCCGGCATGATGCCGCTGTGGGGGCTGACCAACAGCGAGGCCGGCTGGATCACCGCGATCTTCTACGCCGCCTATCTCGTCGCGGTACCCATCCTGGTGACGCTGACCGACCGCATCGACGCCAAGCTCGTGTACCTGTTCGGCGTCGGCTGCACGATCACAGGCCATCTGCTGTTCGGCATTTACGCCGACGGCTTCTGGCCCGCGATGGCTACGCGCGCGCTTACCGGCATCGGCTGGGCCGGCACCTATATGACCGGCTTGAAGCTGCTCGCTGACCAGGTTGATGCCAAACTCATGTCGCGCGCGGTGACCGGGCACGCCGCGAGCATAGGTATCTCCGGCGCGCTGTCGTTCTCGTGCGCCGATCTGCTCGCGCACTATTACGGTTGGCAGTCCGCATTCCTGGTCGCCGCGCTGGGCGCGGCTGCGGCGTGGCTGGTGGTGGCGCTGGCGGTACCGCGCCGGAAATCGCCCATGCCCCGGTCCGGCGACGGGCTGGGGCTGTTCGATTTTCGTCCGGTGTTCCGGAATCGCTCCGCCATGGCTTATGCGCTCGCTTATAGCATACACACGCTGGAGATGAACGCGTTGCGTGGCTGGGCCGTGGCATTTTTGGCGTTCGTTGCAGTCGGTGCCGGTGGGGCGCCGCTGTCGCCGGCATTCGTCGTCACCGCCCTCGGTCTTATCGGGACCGTCGCCAGCGTCATCGGCAACGAAGCGGCGATACGCCTGGGCCGGCGCAAGCTCATCTGTTTTGCCATGATCGCGTCCATCGTGGTCGGCGGCAGCCTGGGGTTCCTGGGAACTATGTCGTACTCGGTTGCTGTTGTACTGCTGCTGCTCTACGGGTTTATCGTGTGGCTGGACTCGTCGTCGCTGACGGCGGGCGCGGCAGGAACCGCCGAACCCGCGCGCCGCGGCGCCACGCTGGCGGTGCATTCGATGCTCGGCTATACCGGTGGTTTCGTCGGGCCGCTCATGATAGGCGTGATCCTCGATCTGGCCGGCGGCATGTCGCGCCTTGCCTGGGGTGCCGCGTTTCTCGCAGTGGCCGTGCTGATGCTACTCGCGTTGGTGGCGTTCTGGCTGATGCGTCCGCGCGAACTCACCGGAGATCGCGGCGAAAATTGAGCGGGCTGCCACCCGCACTTCCGCCGTCGTTTTTTCCGGCAGGAACGTCACACACAAAGGGTCAGACTGTGCCCTGACTTTTTTGCACCCTAACGACGGTTCGCACAACCCGATTCTCGAAAGGAATTCGCATGACTACGCAAGAAGGGTCTGACGGCAAGGAAATCGCAACTCTCGGCGGCGGCTGTTTCTGGTGTCTCGAGGCGGTGTTCGATGGCCTGCAGGGGGTTACGGCGGTCGAGTCCGGTTATACCGGCGGCAAGATCGTCAATCCGACCTACAAGCAGATTTGCAGAGGCGACACCGGCCATGCCGAGGTCGTGCGCGTGACGTTCGATCCGAAGACGATTTCGTTCCGCGAAATTCTCGAGGTATTTTTCACCATTCACGATCCGACGACGTTAAACCGCCAGGGCAACGACGCGGGCACGCAATACCGCTCGGCGATTTTTTATCACACGCCTGAACAAAAATCGACGGCCGGGCAATTGATCGCGGAACTGACTGCCGAAAAAGCGTTTGGCGACACTATCGTCACTGAAGTGACAGCGGCGCCGGCGTTTTATGTGGCCGAGGACTATCACCAGGAATATTTTGCCAACAACAGCTATCAGCCGTACTGCCAGTTCGTGGTGGCGCCGAAAGTGGCGAAATTCCGTAAACAATTCGCCGCGAAGGCCAGGAAGTAAGCGCCGCATCGCCATCGGAGGCGCTTGCAGCGCAAATTCGAATCGGGCGGGGAGCAGCCCCCGTTTCCGCTCTCCTGCGGCCGGGCGCCGCATGTCATGAAGCTGTAACAATCGGCAGTTAGACTTGGCGCCTCACATGGAGGACGTGGCATGCAGACAAGGAGAAATGGGATGTCGAACAAGTATGCGGTAGTAGCGGGGTTTCTGATCGTCGGCGCAGTCACCATGATTGCGCCGACCGCCGAAGCGCAGATCGTCAAGCTCGACGGCTCGAGCACCGTCTATCCGATCAGCGAAGCGGTGGCGGAGGAATTTCAGAAAGCCAAGAAGGGCGCGATCAAAGTGACGGTCGGTATTTCCGGGACCGGCGGAGGTTTCAAGAAGTTCTGCCGCGGCGAGACTGATATTTCCAACGCTTCGCGCCCGATCCTGAAGCAGGAGATGGCAGACTGCAAGGCTAACGGCATCGAGTATATGGAAATGCCCGTTGCCTATGACGCATTGACCGTCGTTATCAATCCTAAGAACAACTTCATCAAGAGCATGACGGTGGCGGAACTCAAGAAGATGTGGGAACCCGCCGCGCAAGGCAAGGTTGTGAAGTGGAACCAGGTCAATTCGACGTGGCCCGATGCGCCGTTGAAGTTGTTCGGCGCGGGCGCGGATTCCGGCACGTTTGATTACTTCACCGAAGCGGTCACCGGAAAATCCAAGTCCAGCCGCGGCGACTTCACGGCAAGCGAGGATGACAACGTGCTGGTGCAGGGGGTGGCGCGTGATGTCAACGCGCTCGGTTTCTTCGGCTATGCCTACTACGTGGAAAACAAGGACAAGCTGAAGTCGGTGCCGATCGTCGAGAAAGATGGCAAACCGGCAGTATCGCCTTCGCTTGAAACTGTGATTAACGGCACCTATCAACCACTGGCGCGGCCGATTTTCATTTATGTCAACGCCAAGTCGGTGCAGAAGCCTGAAGTCAAGGAGTTCGTCGAGTATTTCAACACGCATGGCGAGAAGCTGGCCAAGGAAGTGAAGTATGTGCCACTGCCCGCCAAAGCTTACGCTTACAACATGGAAGTTCTCGGCAAGCGCAAGCTCGGTACCAAGTTCGGCGGAGAGAACAAGGTCGGTCTCACCATTGAAGATCTGATGAAATTGGAAGCCAAGCTCTAATTATCAGCAACTTAGGGTCGCGGGAGGGGTCTGGTCACACCCCCCGTTGTTTTTTTAAGTGGATGGTTGAGCGCTGCTCAACCTGAGATAATTTCTCCCAAACAATTTGAATGACCTCGATTTCTCACGCCGACAGGATAGACACGGTGCCGGACCATTTTGTCAGTGACAGGCTTGCGCGACGCGGGCTGCGCCACGTCAAAGAGCGCATAATCGAATTCATCCTGTTCCTCGCCGCTTCGGTGTCGGTGGCGACGACAATCGGCATCGTGCTGATCCTGCTCAGGGAATCGTTCATCTTCTTCCAGGCCGTGTCGCTGTGGGACTTCCTGACCGACACCCAATGGACGCCACTGTTTGCCGACGCGCATTACGGCATCATGCCGCTGCTTTCGGGCACGCTGGTGAGTTCGGCCGTGGCGCTGCTGGTGGCGATCCCGCTCGGTACCATCATTGCGATCTACCTTTCCGAATTCGCGCCGTTCTCGGTGCGCGAGGTAGCGAAGCCGTTCCTTGAGTTGCTGGGCGGCATTCCGACCATCATCTACGGCTATTTCGCGCTGCTGTTCGTGACCCCGCTGTTGCAGAAAATCTATCCTGGACTGCCGGGGTTCAACCTGCTTTCCGCCGGCCTGGTGATGGGCATCATGATCATTCCCTACGTGAGCTCGGTCAGCGAAGACGCGATGCGCGCGGTGCCGATGGCCCTGCGCGAGGGTTCTTACGCGATGGGCGCGACGCGCTTTCAGACGGCGGCCTGGGTGGTGACGCCGGCGGCGTTTTCGGGTATCGCGGCGGCCTACATTCTTGGCATCTCGCGCGCGGTCGGCGAAACCATGATTCTCGCTGTTGCCGCCGGCATGCAGCCCAATCTCACCTGGAACCCGATGGAACCGGCGGCGACGATCACCTCCTATATCGTGCAAGTGGCGCTGGGGGACCTGCCGCACGGCAGTATCGGCTATCAAACCATTTTTGCGGCGGGACTGACACTGGCGCTGCTGACGCTGTTTTTTAACGTGCTCGGCCACCTGCTGCGCAAACGTTACCGTCAGGCGTACTGATTTGAGCGACTCCCCCGTCAGATTGCAGAAAATACGCGCGCTGATCGCCGCGCACAAGCGCTGGGACATCATTTTTGGCGTCGTCGGCCTGCTGGCGCTGATGGTCGGCGTGCTGACCTTCGCCGCGTTGTTCATCGAGATGGCCATCGCAGGCTTGCCGCGGCTGTCGTGGGATTTTTTTACTTCCTTCCCGTCGCGCAAAGCCGATCAGGCCGGCATCCTGTCAGCCTGGGTCGGCTCGATCCTGGTGATGGCCGTCACCGCGCTCGCCGCGGTGCCGCTGGGCGTGGGCGCCGGTGTTTACCTCGAAGAATACGCACCCAGGAACTGGATGACCGATCTCATCGAGATCAACGTCACCAATCTCGCCGGCGTGCCGTCCATCATCTACGGCCTGCTCGCGCTGGGTCTTTTTGTCTACCAGTTTGGGCTCGGCCAGAGCATCCTCACTGCAGGGCTCACGCTGGCGCTGCTCATTCTGCCGATTGTCATCGTAACCACGCGCGAAGCGATCCGCTCGATTCCGGGGGCGATCCGCGAAGGCGCGTATGCGCTCGGTGCGACCAAGTGGCAGACCACTTCCGACCACATCCTGCCGTATGCGCGTGGCGGCATACTCACCGGTGTGATCATCGGCATGTCGCGCGCCATCGGCGAGACCGCGCCGGTGATTACAATCGGTGCGCTGACCTTCATCGCGTTCCTGCCGCCGGCGCCGGTGCAGGGCGAATTTCCGTTCCTGTCGTTCGAGTGGATCATGTCGCCGTTCACGGTGATGCCAATCCAGATGTTCAACTGGACCTCGCGGCCGGAGGCTGCCTTCCAGCATAACGCCGCGGCGGCCGGCCTGGTGCTGGTGGTCATGACGCTTTCCATGAACGCGCTGGCGATCTATCTGCGCTATCGTCTGAGGAAGAAGATCAAATGGTAACCATCGCGATGCGGGAAGCACTCCCCGGCGCCAGCCCCGCCCCCGTTCCGTTGCCGAAGGCAGAGACCAAAGGTCTCAGCTTTTTCTACGGCACGTTCCAGGCCCTGCAGAACATCGACATGGCGATCCACGAGCACAGGGTGACCGCGCTGATCGGGCCTTCCGGCTGCGGTAAATCCACGTTCCTGCGCTGCTTCAATCGCATGCACGATCTTTATCCCGGCAACCGCTATGAGGGCGAGATCCGGTTTTTCCCGGACAATACCAATCTGCTGGATCCGCACGTCGACCCGATCGAGGTGCGCATGCGAATTTCGATGGTGTTCCAGAAGGCGAATCCCTTTCCGAAGTCCATCTACGAAAACGTCGCCTACGGCCTGCGCGTGCGCGGCGTCAAGCGGCGCGTGACGCTCGACGAGAAAGTGGAAGAAGCGTTGCGCGATGCCGCGCTGTGGGACGAGGTCAAGGATCGCCTCAACGATCTCGCGTTCAATCTTTCGGGTGGGCAGCAGCAGCGGCTGTGCATCGCGCGTGCGCTGGCAACCGACCCGGAAATGCTGCTGTTCGACGAGCCGACGTCGGCGCTCGATCCGATCGCGACCGCGAGCATTGAAGAACTGATCACGGAACTGAAGAACCGGGTGACGATCCTGATTGTGACACACAACATGCAGCAGGCAGCGCGCGTTTCGGATTACACTGCTTATATGTATCTCGGCAAGTTGATCGAATTCGGCGTCACCAACGATATATTCATCAAGCCGAAGCGCAAGGAAACCGAGGATTACATCACCGGACGGTTTGGATGAATCCGTCCCAGGAGCGATCACCATGACCCAAAGCGAGCATTCTTCGAAGCAATACGACATCGATCTCGAAACCCTGCGCTCGCGCGTACTCGAAATGGGCGGTCTGGTCGAATCACAGATCCTCGCCGCGATCGACGGACTTATGGCTGGCGATCTCCATGCGCTCGACGCAGTGGTCGCGGAGGATCACCGCGTGAACGCCCTGGAGGTCGGCATCGACACCGATTGCAGCCACCTGATTGCCCGCCGGCAGCCGGCGGCCGGCGATCTGCGCATGGTGCTTGCGGTAATCAAGATCGTGACGGATCTGGAGCGCATCGGCGACGAGGCTGCCAAGATCGCGCGCATGGGAAAACAAAGCCACAGCCGCGCCCGGATGCCGAGCACGCCGAGCACGCCGATTGCGGCGATCAAGCGCGTCGGCGATATCGCGCTCGGCATGCTGCGCAAGGCGCTCGATGCGCTCGCGCGGCTCGATCCCGCCGCCGCCGCCGCGATTGTGCGCGAGGATGTCGCGATCGACGAGGAATTCCGCTCGATCGTGCGTCAATTGATCACGTTCATGATGGAAGATCCGCGCACGATTTCGCAGTCGCTCGAAATCCTGTGGATCGCGAAGGCGATCGAACGAATTGGCGACCATGCGAAAAACATGGCGGAGCAGGTGATCTACATCGTAAAAGGCACCGACGTACGGCATACGACGGTGGAAGAACTCGAACGCGAGGCGCTCAGTTGATACGGCCAGCGGCATGAGCAGCGACATTCTGGTGGTCGAAGACGAGCCGGCGATTCAGGAGTTGATCGCGGTCAATCTTGAGCATGCCGGGCACCGCGTGCAGCGCGCGCATAGCGCGGCGGAAGCCGATGCGTTGATACGTGAAATCAGGCCGGACCTCATTCTGCTCGACTGGATGCTGCCTGATGTGGCCGGTACCGTGCTGGCGCGCAGGCTGCGCGCCGATACGCGCAGCAAGGACATCCCCATCATCATGCTTACGGCGCGCGCGCAGGAGCAGGATAAGGTCGAAGGTCTCGATTCCGGCGCCGATGATTACATCACCAAGCCGTTCTCGCCCAAAGAACTGCTGGCACGCATCAAGGCGGTGTTGCGCCGGCGCTCGCCGCAGCTCACCGACGATCTAATCGACGTCCAGGGCCTGCAACTGGATCCCGTCGCGCACCGCGTAACGGGCGCGGGCCGGGGGCTGAGCGTGGGGCCTACCGAATTCAAACTGCTGCATTTTTTCATGACGCATCCCGAGCGCGTCTACAGCCGCATGCAACTGCTCGACCAGGTGTGGGGTGACCATGTGTTCGTGGAAGAACGCACCGTCGACGTCCATATCCGGCGGCTGCGCATGGCGCTGGAGCCCACCGGGCACGACCGCCTGATCGAGACCGTGCGCGGCGCCGGTTACCGTCTGCATGGTTAGAAGTGCGCTTTTAATCATCTGCTGCCGAGGAATTGCGCCGTTCATTATGGCGGCGGCGCCGGCATGCGATAATCGCCGCGTTATTTCCACCGCCATGTCTTGTGGATAAACTTCTGCTCCGTACCGTCATTTGGGTAACGCTGATTGCGCTGGCCGCGTGGATTGTTCACCTGATATTCGGCGCGTCCGCCGGCTGGGGCGCATTTTCCGGCGGCGTGGTTCTGCTCCTCTTGCACCACATGCAGCACGTCGCAGCACTCACGCGATGGCTGAAGTCGCCGGTGGCGGGCAAGGTTCCGGAGGGCAGCGGCGCATGGGATTACATCTTTTCGCTGCTGTATCGGCTGGAACGCGTGCAGACCCGGCAGCACCAGCAGCTTGCCAGGACCCTCGTGCGATTTCGCCAGGCCGGACGCGCGCATCCCGACGGCGTGGTCATACTCGACGCCGACAATCGCATCGAATGGTGCAACGACACCGCGGAGTCGCATTTCGATCTAAACGCGCGGACCGACGCCGGCCGACCGGTCATCAATCTCATGCGTCAGCCGGAATTCGTCGCCTATGTCGAATCCGGTGATTACGTCCATCCGATAGAACTGCGCTCGACGCGCGGCGGGGGTGCTATTTTTTCGGTGCAGATCGTTGCCTACGGCGACGCGCAAAAGCTGCTTTTGTCGCGCGATATCACGCGGCTTGAAAAGCTCGAGACGATGCGCCGCGACTTCGTGGCCAACGTGTCGCACGAGCTGCGCACCCCGCTCACGGTGTTGTCCGGATTTCTGGAAACCATCAAGGAACTGCAACTCGATCCCCAGCGCTCGCGCGATTACATCAACCTGATGGCTGAGCAGGGCAAGCGCATGCAACGCATCGTCGACGATCTCTTGACTCTGTCGACGCTCGAATCGGCGCCTAATCCTTCGCTCGACGAAAGAGTGCGCGTCGAATCGCTGCTTGAGCGCTTGCGCGCCGAAGGCGAAGCCTTGAGCGGCGGCAGGCATCGCGTCGTGCTCGATGCCGCGCCCGGTTTCGATCTGCTGGGCGCGGAAAACGAAATCGCGAGTGCCTTCGGCAATCTCGTCACCAATGCGATCCGTTACACCCCGGAGGGCGGCGAGGTGCGTCTCACCTGGCGCGCCGGCGCGGAAGAAGCCGTGTTTGCGGTCGAGGACTCCGGCCTCGGCATCGCGCCCGAGCATATCCCGCGGCTCACCGAGCGTTTCTACCGCGTCGACCGCGGCCGTTCGCGCGAGACGGGCGGCACCGGTCTCGGCCTGGCAATCGTCAAGCACATACTAAACCGGCATCAGGCGACGCTCGACATCAAGAGCGAGCCCGGCAAGGGCAGCCGCTTCGCCGCGCGGTTCCCGCCGCGCCGCGTAGTTGCCGCCGCCGCGGCGCTGGCAGGCATAGCGCGCGACACGCAGAACTGACCTCGGAGCCGGAGTTTGCGCACGACCGTCATTGACTTGTAGTAATATTTCGATATTATTCGAAATATGAAATCAATCCAGGCCGTCAGGGCGCTCGCGGCGCTCGCGCAGGAGTCCCGTCTCGCGGTCCACCGTCTGCTGGTCGCGCGCGGTCCGCAGGGTTTGAGCGCGGGTGCCATTGGCGAGAAGCTCGGCATTGCGCCGGCGACGCTCTCATTTCACCTTAAAGAACTCGCCAACGCCGGGCTGCTTACGGCCCTCGCGCAAGGGCGGTTTGTCATCTATTCGGCAGACTTCCAAAGCATGAACGACCTGCTCGGCTTTCTCACCGAGAACTGTTGCGGCGGCAATCCATGCGCTCCGGCCGCGGCATGCAGCCCGACGCGCGCGCGGAAAAAACAACGCGTCAGCGCGTGAGGCTGAAATGAGCGATCAAATTTACAACGTGCTGTTCCTGTGCACGCACAACTCGGCGCGCAGCCTCATGGCCGAGGCGATACTCAACAATCTGGCGGTGAGCCGGGGCAGGTTCAAAGGCTACAGCGCGGGCAGCCATCCATCGGGCAGGCCGAATCCGTTTGCCTTGGCGCAGATCGGGATGGTGGGTTTGCCAACCGAAGGGTTGCGCAGCAAGGACTGGCAGGAGTTCGCCCAACCCGACGCGCCGAAAATGGATTTTGTGTTTACGGTTTGCGATAACGCGGCGAACGAAGTATGCCCGGTATGGCCCGGGCAGCCGATGACCGCGCATTGGGGATTGCCCGATCCCGCGGCAGTCGAGGGCAGCGACGAGCAGAAACGCCGCGCGTTTTCCGATGCATTTCGTCACCTGTCTGCCCGCATTAACATCTTCACCAGCTTGCCGCTGGACAAACTCGATAAATTGAGCCTGCAGAAAAAACTCGCGGAAATCGGCAAGACGAAATGATGCTGGGCAGGCGACTCGCAGCGGAAGCGTTGGGTAGCGCGTTATTGCTGGCAACCGTAATCGGTTCCGGCATCATGGGCGAACGGCTTGCCGGCGGCAACGTCGCGATTGCCTTGCTCGCCAATTCAATCGCAACCGGCGCTGCGCTGTATGCGCTGATACTGGTGTTTGGCCCGATTTCCGGCGCGCATTTCAATCCCGCAGTCACTATGGTCGCGGCTCTAAACAAACAGCTCACGAGTCGCGATGCGATGGCATATGCAGGCGCGCAGATATTCGGCGCTTTTGCCGGCGTGGCCGCTGCCCATGCAATGTTCGGCGAGCCGCTGTTTTTCGCCTCACAACACCAACGCACCGGCGCCGCTCAATGGTGGGCGGAAGGCGTTGCAACCTTCGGCCTGTTGGTTGTCATTCTGGGTAGCGCGCGGCAAAGCCTGCCCGCCGTTGCCGCTGCGGTCGGTGCGTATATTACGGCCGCCTATTGGTTCACCGCATCGACCTCGTTTGCCAATCCGGCGGTGACGCTGGCGCGCGCAGCAAGCGATACGTTTGCGGGTATACGGCCGATCGATGTCCCGGCTTTCGTGCTGTCCCAGCTGGTCGCCGCGTTGGTGGCGGCAGCATTGATGCGATGGCTGGCGTCGCACAAATAGCGGGAGTCGGGGTTGGCCGCCTGCAATACCTCGTTTAATGCGCCGCGCGGCGTGTCGCCGCTCAATACGTCCAGAATATTGCGCGCGGCTTCAATCTCGGCCTCCTTGCCGAGCCAATGCGCCATGACGTTGGTGACCCAGATGCCGCGGCGCGTGCACGCGCCCATGTCGATGTGCTCCGGAATCCGGAACGTGCATGCTACGATGCGCAGCCCGTTGCAACCGGCCAACAATGAGTCGTCTATGCGTTCGGGGGTGGCCGCCAGCACGGCACGGGCATTGCGGGCGAGTTCCTGCAAGTCCTGGCGCGCATAGGCGGTGCGCGTGGTGACCAATGCGACGTCGCACAGGCTCGACAGCAGTTCGATGGCATCGGCATGTATGCGGTGGGTAACTACAACGAGCGGATTCATTCTTCAGTTTCCCCGGAAAAGTTGATGTAGTGTAGTGCGCCAGCCACGCCACGATAGCAGTTGAATGTTGCACGGCGATTGCGCGGTTGACCGCATCGGCGGCAATCTCGTCCCGGGTAGTTCGCCTTGTTGTTCATCGCTGCGGTGGGGAAGGATTCGGGAGTGATCGCCTGCACCAGACTTATCACTATTTCTGTTTCGACTCGCCGCGCAGCACTGACGCAGCATAGCCGCACGGGTGGCGCAGGATAAGCACGGCGCGACACGCAGGAATGCTTCGGCACAGAACCCCCAGACGCCCAACGGATTCGATAGACTTCCACACCAGCACGAGTTGGGGAACTTTCCGGCAATCGACCACTTCCGGCACGGGCAGCTCACCGAACATCCTGGCGCCAACCTTGCTCACCAGGACACTGAACCTGCGCAGCAATAGTTGCGGGTCCGCGCAGTAGCTCTTCGGGAATACCGGAAGGGTGGCGGTCACCTTGATCACCCGTGCGCGGCATTCCCATCCAACTGATCAGCTTAGGCTGCATAACGGCAGTCGGCGCGGCAACGTCATAGCGTCGCAACGGCGACCGCGTCGCGTGCATGAGCTATCAGCCGGCGCGCGGTAAGCATTGCCAGTGAACAGCTTGCTCATCTCGCCGATGCGGCGGATATTTTCGCGCCGGTCCTCGCTCGAAAAACCGAGATCCGCGCACAGCCCGTGACGCACGTGGTCGCCGTCGAAGACGAACGTGCGGCAACCCATCCGGTGCAGCGCTTCCTCGGTTGCGTGCGCGATCGTCGACTTGCCGGCTCCGGACAGCCCCGTGAACCACAGGATCGCGCTGTGGTGGCCATTTTGCGCCGCGCGGCGCCGGCGCGTAACCGTGGCGTGGTGCCAGACGACATGGGCGGACATTTTCTGAAAATTCCAATGCGCGTGATCAATCTGTCGTGTCATGAGACAGCGTTCCTGTTGCGAGCCGATTGCAAGGCAGACGTAGCTTAGGGCAGCAACGTTACGGTGGTACTACACGCAAAAAACCGTGGCACCCGCGCGGCAAATTACCTATACTTCAAAGCGTCGTCGCCACACTCAATTGACCGATACACAGACGCTGACGAGGGACTCACTCAGATAACATGGCGGTTTACTCCACGCTCGCCGCAGTTGATCTCGGATCCAACTCGTTCCACCTGCAGGTTGCGCGTGTCGTCGGTGATCAACTCTACCCGCTGGACTCGCTGCGCGAGCCGATCCGCCTCGGCGCCGGCCTCAACCGCGAGAAGCGCCTCGACGAAGATTCCCAGAACCGCGCGCTCGAATGCATGCGGCGTTTCGGCGAACGCCTGCGCGGCTTCGATCCGCACGGCGTGCGCGCGGTCGGCACGAATTCGCTACGCGTCGCCAAGAATGCCGCCGGGTTCCTCAAGCAGGCCGAGGCGGCGCTCGGATTTCCGATCGAAGTGGTGGCCGGACGCGAGGAAGCGCGTCTGATCTATGTGGGCGTAGCGCACAGCCTGCCGGTGTCCAAAGAGAAGCGCCTGGTGGTCGACATCGGCGGCGGCTCGACCGAGTTCATCATCGGGCGCGGGTTAAAACCGCTGAGACTCGACAGCCTGTACATGGGCTGCGTCAGTTACAGCCTCAAGTACTTCCCCGATGGTGAAGTCACCAAGAGCGCGATGAAGCAGGCCGAACTTGCCGCGCGCGCCGAACTGCAAACCATGGTTCGTAGTTTCGCCAAAGGCCAGTGGCAGCACGCGGTGGGTTCGTCCGGTAGCGCCCGCGCGCTGGCCGAAATTCTCCAGTTGAACGGCTATTCCGAAGCCGGCATCACCCCGGACGGGCTGGACCGCTTGCGCTCGGCGCTGATCAAGGCCGGCGATGTTACGCGGCTCGATCTGGCGGGCCTCAAGACCGACCGCCTGCCGGTGCTGCCGGGCGGGCTCGCGATCATGTCGGCGGCGCTCGCGGAACTCGGCATCGAATCCATGGTGGTGGCCAGCGGCTCGATGCGCCAGGGCATACTCTACGATCTGCTCGGACGCTTTCAGCATCAGGACATGCGCGACATCACGGTGTCACAATTCATGCAGCGCTACCACGTCGATTCGAAGCAGGCGCGTCGTGTCGCGAGTCTCGCGTTATCGCTCTACCGGCGCTTCACCGCGGGCGCCGAGGTGAGCGACGAGGCGGCGCCGCACTACATCGCGTGGGCGGCCAAGCTTCACGAAATCGGCATTTCGGTCGCCTACAGCGGATATCACAAGCACTCCGCGTACATCGTGCAGAACGCCGACATGCCGGGTTTTTCGAAGATGGAGCAATGGCGGCTCGCCACGCTCGTTCTTGCGCACCGCCGGACATTGAAAAAAGTTTTCACGCACGATGTCGAGATCGTCGACTGGCGCATGGTGATGGGGTTAAGACTCGCCGCGCTGATCTACCGCAGCCGCGCGGACATCATGCTGCCCGACATCGACGCCAAAGTGAACGGACATACGCTGCGGCTCGGCATCGAGCGCGACTGGCTCGCAAAGAATCCGCTGACCGTCACCGCGCTGCAGGAAGAAATCGAGGAGTGGGCGGGGGCGGGCTTCAAACTCGATATCAAGTCATTGCGCGAACTGGAGGCGGGCAGCGAGGCGCAGGCGGCGTAGCGGCACCGATCACATCGCGCGTTTCATTATGTTAGGCGCTCTCAGATTATCTTCGATTTCTTCAGAGCCTCGATGCGCGCCCCGTCATAACCGATCTCCCGCAGCAGCGTCTCCGTGTGCTCGCCGAGCGCCGGCGCCGGACGCGCCGGCGCTTCTTCCCCCGCGCACCGCACCGGCGGGGCAAGCATGCGATAGGACCCCTTTAGCGCGTGCGGGAGCGTCTGCAACCGGCCGTGCTCCGTCACGAACGGGTTGTCGAGCGCTTGTGCGAGATCGTTGATCGGCGCTGCCGGCACGGCGCCGGCGAAGCGCGCGAGCCACTCGCCAGTGGTGCGCTGCCCGAGTGCTTCATCGAGCATTTCGGTCAGCAGGTCGCGATGCCGCAGCCGGTCCGGGAAGAGGCGAAAGCGCGCGTCCTCGCTCCATTCGGCACGTTCGAGCTTCGCGCACAGCGCCGGCCAGAACTTCTCCTTGTTGCACATGAGGTAAATCCAGCCGTCGCGCGTGCGATAGAGCTGGCACGGTGTCAGCGCGGGGTGCGCCGAGCGCGGGCTGCGCCCGGTGACAACACCCTCGTTCAAGTACCAGGTGGCGAGGTAGCTCGTGTTGTAGAGCGCCATGTCGAACAGGCTTACATCGATGTCGCGGCCCACGCCGGTCGAGCGCGCCGAGGTCAGCGCCGCGAGCAGCGCGTAAGCGAGCCCCAGCCCCGTCATCAGGTCGACGATCGCGAGCCCGAAGCGCGCCGGCGGCGCGCCCGGCTCGCCGGTGAGCGAGAAGTAACCGGCCTCCGCCTGCATGAGGTAGTCGAACCCCGGCCAGTTGGCGCGCGGGCCGTTGCGTCCGTAGGCGGAGAGGTGCGCGCACACGATCTTCGGATTCATCTCCTTGAGCCGTGCGTAGTCGAGGCCGAGCTTCGCCGGCACGTCCCCGCGCAGGTTGGAAGCGAGCGCATCGGCGCCGCGCACGAGATCGTGCAGCACCGCCATGCCTTCCGGACGGCTCAGATCAAGCGTAAGGCTCTTCTTGTTGCGGTTGAAGCTGTGAAAGAACTGGCTGTCGCCGGGCGCAAAGAAGTACGGCCCCACCGCGCGCGACATGTCGCCGCCGTCGTTGGGGTTCTC
>JANNPG010000013.1:0-2458 GCA_031399805.1 Betaproteobacteria bacterium
TCATACTCAACGAATTCTGCCTCCCGCACCTTGAGCGGCTGCCAGAAAAATGGCTTGACCCAGGGGGCTGCGCGCAGGAGCGCTTGCGCTTTGCTCTGCGTTTCCTGCCATTCGGCTTGCGGCACCGAGTCGGCGACCACGCCGCCGCCGGCCTGCACGTGCAGCATGCCGTCCTTGACGACCGCGGTGCGCAATGCGATCGCCACGTCCATGTCGCCGTTGAAACCGAGATAGCCGACCGCGCCGGCGTAAACGCCGCGCTTGACCGGTTCAAGTTCGTCGATGATTTCCATCGCGCGCACTTTGGGCGCGCCGCTGACGGTGCCGGCGGGAAACGTCGCGCGCAGCACGTCGATCGCGTTCAGGCCGGGTTTCAGTCTGGCCTCGACGTTGGACACGATATGCATCACGTGCGAATAGCGCTCGATCACCATCTGCTCGGTCACGCGCACGCTGCCCGTCTGCGCGACGCGTCCAATGTCGTTGCGTCCGAGGTCGACCAGCATGATGTGCTCCGCGCGTTCCTTGGCGTCCGCCAGCATTTCGTCGGCCAATGCCGCGTCTTCTTCAGGGGTCTTGCCGCGCCGGCGCGTGCCCGCGATCGGCCGCACCGTGACCGCTTCGCCTTCGAGGCGCACCAGGATCTCGGGGGATGCGCCGACGACGTGAAAATCACCGAAATCGAAATAGAACATGTAGGGCGACGGATTGATGGTGCGCAGCGCGCGATACAACGCAAGCGGCGTGGTATTAAAGCGCTTGGACATGCGCTGCGACGGCACGACCTGCATGATGTCGCCGTCGAATATATAGCGTTTGGCGCGCTCGACTGCGGCCAGATAGGCGGCCTCGCCGAAACCGGACACGGCGGGCTCCGACGGCACCGGCGCATCAACGGGCAGGGTTACCGGCGCGCGCAGTTTCCTGAGCAATTCGCCGAGCCGGCGCCGGCCCGCGCGATACGCGTCGGTTCGCGCCGGGTCCGCGTAGACCACGAGCGTCAACTTGCCCGACAGGTTGTCGACGATCGCGAGTTCTTCCGACAGCTCCAGCAAAATGTCGGGCACGCCCAGCGGATCGGGCTTGTGCGATTTGGCCAGCCGCCGCTCGATATAACGTACCGTGTCGTAGCCGAAATAGCCGACGAGCCCCCCGCAAAAGCGCGGCAATCCCGATTGGGGCGCCGCCTTGAAACGCGCCTGATACTGCTCGACGAATTGCAGCGGGTCGGCGGCCTCGGTGCGGCTCTTCAGTTTGCCGCGCTCGAATTCGCTGCATTCGTAACCGCGCACTTCGAGGCGCGTGTCGGCCGCGAGCCCGATGAAAGAATAACGGCCGAAACGCTCGCCGCCAACCACCGATTCAAGCAGGTAGGTATGCGGCTGATTGGCGAGCTTGAGATAAACCGACAGCGGGGTATCGAGGTCGGCGAAGGTTTCGAGCGTAAGCGGGATGCGGTTATAACCCTCGGCCGCGAGCTGGTTGAATTGTAATTCGGTCATGACTCCACTCCATGGGAAAAACTCAAAAACGAAAGAACTGCCGGCGACGCGTGAACTACGCGCGCCAGCGTGCCGGACCGCTGCGCCACGGACGCCAGCGCCCGATGGAGCAAACGATCGTTCTTTCCGTTTTCGTGTGGATCATGATTTGGTAATCAGCTTGGTCGCCTCAATTAACGTTTCTACTATAGCATCAACGTCCAGTTCGCGCACATCGAGGCCCTCGTTATAACCGTACGGCACGCAGAACACCGGGCAGCCGGCGGCGCGCGCGGCGATGGCGTCGTTCAGCGAATCGCCGATCATCAGCATGTCGCGCGGCGCAATGCCGAACTGCTCGCACGCGTAAGTCAGCGGCAGCGGGTCGGGCTTTTTCTTCGGCAGCGTATCGCCGGCGACCACGATCGCGAAATAATCGGCGAGCCGCATCTGCTTTAACAGCGGCAGCGTGAAACGCGCGGACTTGTTGGTGACGCAGGCGAGCGGGAAGCCGGCGTCGCGCAGCGCGTCCAGCCCTTCGCGCACGCCGGGATACAGCAGCGTGTGCCGGCCGTTCACGCTCTCGTAACAATCCAGATACAGCGGCAGCGCGCGCTCGAACAACGCCGCGTCGGCTTCCGCGTTCAGTTCACCCGCCAACGAGCGCTGGACGAGATTCGGTATGCCCCTGCCGACAAAATCGCGCACCCGCTTCTCGTCGAGCGGCGCGCGCCCGAGTTTCTGCAGCATCATGTTGACCGCAACCGCGAGGTCCGCGACGGTGTCGAGCAGCGTGCCGTCGAGATCGATCATCACGGCTTTGACCGGCAACGGAAAATTGTTCTGGGGCATGGATTGCGGCTGGGCGGCGGAAAATTAAAAAAAGCGGCTGAAACCGCCGATGCAATGAGTGATTGGGCGATTAAGAAGTGGTCTCAAAAACAGTTTGGAACCACGGATAAACACAGATTTTGAAA
>JANNPG010000056.1:0-4317 GCA_031399805.1 Betaproteobacteria bacterium
CGGCGAAGCGCAGCACCGCGTAGGCGCCGTCGCTGTGCTGGTCGACCAGATGTTCGGTCGCGCGCAGCGGGCACGGCGCGCCATCGAGCGCAACCGCGAGCCGCGCCAGCGCGTACGCAGCGAACTCAGCATGCCGCGCGCAGCGACCACGCGCGCGCATCGGTCGGATCGCGTTCGAGCGCGCGCGCGAGGTCGGCGAGCGCGGACGAAAAATCGTGCCGGTATTGCATCAGCGAGGCGCGCATCACCAGTATCGGCGTCGGCGGCTCGGGCAGGTCCCACCACGGCTTGAGCGCCGCTTGCGCGTAGCCGACATAGCGCGGATCGCCCTGCGCCATGGCCTGCTCGAAGTAGCGGCGCGCCAACCGGATCGCCCGCTCGCGGTTCTGCGGATCGCGCACGAGCGCGCCGCGCAATTCCCTTATCTCGCGCATCGCCGGGTCGTTTGGTTTGACCGGCAGCCGTTCCAGCACCACCTCGTCGGCACGCGGAATATAAGGCGCGGCCAAGCCCTGCTGACCGGTCAGCAGCAGACACAGCGACAGTGTGAGACGATATGACATTGAAAAATACGGGATTGCCGACCTCAAAAAGATGAGGATAATCCGGGCAAGCCGGCGCAACTGCGCCCTCATCATAATTGGATTTTTATATGTAAACAACGTGTTATATAGTCGTATTAACCAATGGGAGGCTTCATACGTATTGCGCTGCGTGGTCACGCATGCGGCCATATCGGTTTTTGTTTCAGATCTGATAACTCAAAGAGGATAATCACATGAAGAAATTACTTGCTGCTTTGGTTGCTGGTGCTTTCGCTGTTGCTTCGGTTGGTGTGTTCGCTGGTTCGCATAGCGGCGGCGCCCCGGTGAAAGACGCAAAAGCCGTCGACTGCAAGGATCCGAAAAATAAAGACGACAATGCCTGCAAACCGAAAGCAGACGCAATGTAGAGGTAATTTTCCGTCCTTTCTCAACAAAGGCGGGGTTTTACCCCTGCCTTTGTTGTTTCTCGGTGCGCGAGCCAGCGCCCCGTTGGCGCTCTGTTCGCAGGACAGCGCCCGCTGCAGGGCCGGTTTCGATAGTTCTCTCATTGCAATGCAGATGTCGCCCCCCCCTTTGAACCCGAACATGCGCCAAATTCGTGGCGCTACGCAGTAAAATTGCGTCATGGCGAAACAACGCATAGTCGTCGGCATGTCGGGCGGGGTCGACTCCGCGGTCGCCGCCCTGCTTCTCAAGGAGCAGGGCTACGAAGTCATCGGGCTATTTATGAAGAACTGGGAAGACGATGACGACGAGCAATACTGCAGCGCGCGCCAGGACCTGATCGACGCGGTATCGGTCGCCGACAAGATCGGCATCGACATCGAAGCGGTGAATTTTTCGGTGGAATACAAGGAGCGCGTGTTCAGCGAGTTCCTGCGCGAATACCAGTCGGGTCGCACGCCCAACCCCGACGTGCTGTGCAACGCCGAGATCAAGTTCCGCTCGTTCCTGCAGCACGCGCTCACCATGGGCGCCGAACACATCGCGACCGGCCACTACGCGCAGGTGCGCGAAGTCGACGGCCTCTACCAGTTGCTCAAAGCGGAGGACGGCACCAAGGACCAGAGCTATTTCCTGCACCGCCTGAACCAGGCGCAGTTGTCGAAAACGCTGTTCCCGCTCGGCACTCTTTACAAACGTGAGGTGCGCGAGATTGCGCGCAAAAACGGCCTGCCCAACCATGACAAGAAGGATTCGACCGGTATCTGCTTTATCGGCGAGCGGCCCTTCCGCGAGTTCCTCAACCGTTATCTGCCCTCGGATCCGGGCGAGATCTGGACGCTCGACGGCCATAGGGTCGGCCACCACATGGGACTCATGTTTTACACGATAGGCCAACGCCAGGGCCTGGGCATCGGCGGGCAACGCCGCAATGGCACCGGCATCGAGCACTGCAACCCGGACGCCGAACACGGCAAAGACGGCAATGCCTGGTACGTCACGGCCAAGGATATCCCGAACAACCGTCTGCTCGTCGTACAGGGGCGCGATCACGACGCGTTGCTGAAATCGTCGCTGACCGGCATCGACCTCAACTGGGTCAGCGGCACGCCGCCGCATTGCAACTGGGTGTACAACGCCAAAACGCGTTACCGCCAGAAAGACGCGCCGTGCACGGTGGTGCGCGTCGACGGGTCAAGCTGCGACGTGGAATTCGCCGAACCGCAGTGGGCGGTGACACCCGGCCAGTCCGTGGTGATTTACGAAAGCCGCGTATGCCTGGGCGGGGGGATTATTCGGTAAGGCAGGTCGGTGACGCAGGATTCAGGATTCAGCAAATGCAGCGGCGCGCATGGCGCGCCGGAAATTCCCCTGAATCCTTAATCCTTAATCCTGAATCCTTAATCCTTAATCCTTAATCCTTAATCCTGAATCCTGAAACCTGAAACCTGAAACCTGAAACCTGAAACCTGAAACCTAGCTCTTAGGCGGCACAGTTTCCTTGAACGTCGCGCGCTTGGATAATTTATCGAACAGCTTGCCGAGATTCGGATAGGGCTTGCGCCAATTCAGATCCGGCATGCGCAAATCCAGATAACCAAGCGCGCAGCCGACCGCGATGTCGGACAGGTTGTAGAGGTCGCCCGTGCACCATGCGCGACTACCGAGGTGTGCCGACATCGCGTGCAACACGCGGTCGATTTTCCCCTGCTGGCGGGCCATCCACTCCGCGCTCTGCTTGTCGGCAGGCCGGCGTTTTTCCATGACAACCGCGACGGCGGCGTCCGTGCATCCGTCCGCGAGCGCCTCCCAGCGGCGCACCTGTATGCGCTGGCGCGTGTCTTCCGGAATGAGGCGGCCGACGGGGCTCGCATTATCGAGATATTCCACGATCACGCGCGAATCGAACAGCGTGATCTCGTCATCCAGCACGAGCACCGGAATTTTGCCGAGCGGATTGAATTCCGGCACGCGCGTGGCCGGATCCCCGGGATTGTCCACCACCATTTCGTAATCGATTCGTTTCTCCGCCAGCACGATACGCACTTTGCGGCTGTACGGGCTGACCGGCGCTGCAATCAACTTCATTTTTCTTCCGTTCCTCGGGTTATTACTGCAATTCAGCGCTAATTCGCGCGCAATTATACCATCGCACTCTTGCCGGCCCTGCCGGTGCGCCCCTATCCATCGTCGCGTAATGCGTCTGTCCAATGCGTATGATGCTCCGCGCGCGCTTGACGCAATAACACAGCAGGTAGTAGGCTTCGCTACTCTTCCACCAACTATGTTTAACGCACACATGGGCGTAATCGCTGACAAATTCATACTCTTTACCCAGCCCGGGTGAAGTAGCTGCCTTCGAGCGAAAGAGTTTCTTTCGAAAAAAAATATCGACTTCGTCGCGATCGACGTACTAAACGATCCGACGGGACGCGAGAAGTTGCTCGCGTTCGGCGTGCGCAACGTGCCGGTGGTCGCCCGCGGCGACCAGTTTGTATTCGGGCAGAATCTGGAGGACGTTGCCGAGTTTGTCGGCTTGCAGGGCACCGGCCACACGCCGCTGCCACCCGAGCAACTGATCGGCAAATGGCTCAACGTGCTGCGCGCAGTACAACGCCTCATTCGCCAGATGCCGGACGAGCGTCTCAACGAGCTCGTCATCCCGAACCGCCAGCGCTCGATCCGCCTCATGGGTCACCATGTGTTCCGCATCGGCGAGGCGTTTCTCGAAACAGCGGTCGATGGCGTCGAATATGCGGTGCAACTCGCCAACATTCCGCCCAAAGACGGCACGTTCACCACCGGCGAGGAAATCGCGCGCTACGGCGACACGGTGATTGCGCGACTCGACAAATGGTGGAATGACCTCGCCGATAAATCGTGCCAGCAGAAAGTGAAAACATTTTTCGGCATGCAGCCGATCTACATGCTCTACGAGCGCTCGACCTGGCACTCGGCGCAACATGCGCGCCAACTCGCCGCCGTGCTGGAACGCTTTGGCATCAAGCCGAACGGCCCGCTTACTGCAGAAGATCTTGCGGGATTACCGCTGCCGGAAAGACTGTGGGAATAGCGGTCCGAAGCGCGGAACAGGGGCCCCTTGGGGAGGTGACCGCTGAGGAGCGCCGGGCAGCCGAGCACACATCGATCGATATTCGTGATCCTGGTGTCGAGGCTGCGGTCCGACCAAGCCGCCGCATCGGGATGCAGGCCTGGAAAATGGAGCGCTCGCACCGCCTCCAGCCCTCTCAGCTCTGTGCCAAGATACTGTTGCCGCGATGGCCAGTACCGGGCAAAGCCTGTGTCGAGCAATACGATCGATCTGTTT
>JANNPG010000162.1:0-39894 GCA_031399805.1 Betaproteobacteria bacterium
CAACGCAAACGTTAATCCGTAACAGCTTTGATCGCAGCTTCAACCTTAAACGCGCCGTCAGGATCGAGTCCCTCCAACGCATCGCGTTCGCGCTGCGTAATCAGCAGTGTCGGCTGCGCGCCGGCCGCATCGAATGTGAAGCCCGTGCGTTTTACGACTTCGTCGAGACTTGAATCCGGATGCCACGATTCGAGCGCAAGGCGGCCGTTGCGGCGCTGAAATACCGCAATCGGCGTGATCAGTGCCGCGAGATTGCCGGTGGCGGTGACGAAATCGAGCTTCTCTACGAGCGACCGCGGACTGTGTTCGGTGCGCCATGTCACGACGCGCTTCGCCGTCGGCAGCATGACCGCCGCACCACCGCCGCCGGGCAGGCGCACTTTGGGGTCGTGCCAGGATCCGATCACCGAGACGTTGGTACGGCCCTCGGCGTCGATCTGCGCGCAGCCGAGATAGGCGAGATCCATGGCGCCGCGCGCGCACAGGTCGTAGAAATCTTCATTGGCGAAAATCGCGGCCGAGCCTTCGACAATGGCAGGATCGCTGCTCGAATGCGGAATCTTTTTTGGCTGCGGCTCGACGCCGCCGGCGACGTTGATGTAAGTGAAATGAAAATCGTAAGCGCGCTTGGCGAGCAGGCACGCGAGCATCGGCAGCGTTGAATTGACCCCGCTGAACGTAATCTCGTTCGCGCGTATCTGGCGGGCGAGATTGACGACGATGTATGAGAACAGCGACCAGTGTTTAGACATCTGTGGAAACGATCTCAAACAATTTTTAGCCGCCGATAAACGCCGATGAACGCAGATAAGTTCAAAAACTAAGAACCAGAGGGATTTTAAATTGGATGCAGCCTACTATTGGTATTCATATACAACCTGCCTGTTATTTTCCGCCTTCGCTTTATATCGGCGTTCATCGGCGTTCATCGGCGGCTGCATTTGCCTTTGAAGCCTCAGGCGCTTCAGCAAGATGGGCTTCCAGCGCGCCGGGTTCGTCTCGCATATAGCGCTCGACGGCCGGGTAGTCGATTTCATACAGCGGATGCATCGAGCCCGGCCACGCGCCGTGGGGCACGATGGCGACCGCCTCGACCATGAAGGCCGGCACCAGCGTCAACTCGGGTTGCAGGCGCAGCACGTCGGTGGACACGAGCCGCTCGGCGGTGATAAGCACGCGTTTCGCGGCGCGCGTGGCCGGGTGGTCCCAGAACGGCGTGCCGTAGACGCGCGCATTGCCGAGTTCGTCGACTTCGTTGACGTGGATGACCGCGACATCTGGCCGGATGGCGGGGATCACGTAGACTTCCTTGCCGGTATACGGGTCCTTGACGGTTTTCCAGCCGTTGATCTGCGCGAGATCGCTGCCGAACACGCCGGCCACCGGCTGGAAGGGGATTCCGTAAGAGGCTGCACGCAGCCCCGAGACGAGGGTCATTCAGGCGTGTTCTTCGAGATGGGCATCCTTCTGCTCGATCGCTTTCCTGAACCAGCGCGCGAGCCCGAAGTTGCCTTCCATAGCGACGATGCCGGCACGCACTTTCGCCACCGCGCCCGCGCGGCACAGCATATCCACGTCGTAACCGGGCGAAGGTTTGATAATTTCGAGACGGCGTTTCTTCTGCCGCACGAGTTCGCGTATTAGTGCGAACGGACCGCGATGCAGGAAACTGCCGCCGATCGCGATCGATGCACCGTCGGGAATCAGCGCGGCAAGGTCGGCGAGGCCGACCAGTTTTTTCGGTGGCGTGGCAGTCATGCGGGAAATCCGGCTGGATCAGCGGTCATCATAGCATTGCGCCGGCCATGCTAAAATTTTACCCCTCAATTTGGAGTTGAATCATGGAGCAATCAAAATATTGGCGCGCCTGTACGATCGCCTGCTGCGCGTTGCCGCTGTTGCATCCAGGGCTCGCAGCCGCGCAGCGCTATCCGGACAAGCCGGTGCGCATGATCGTCGCGGTGCCCCCGGGCGGGCCCGCCGATACGCTGGCACGGCTGATCGCGCCACGCCTGACCGAAGCGCTCGGGCAGATGATCGTCGTCGATAACCGTCCCGGCGCCAACGGCAACATCGCCTACGAAATGACCGCGCGCGCGGTGCCCGACGGCTACACCTTCGTGCTGGTCGCGGCCGGTGTTGCGATCAACCCCAGTTTGTACCGCGAAGTGAAATTCGACCCGATCAAGGATTTCGCGCCGATCACGCAGGGCATCACGGTGCCGAACATCCTGATCGTGCATCCCTCGGTCGCGGCCGCCTCGGTGAAGGAATTGATCGCGCTGGCAAAGGCGCGCGCAGGACAGCTCACCTTCGCGTCGGCCGGCAACGGCACGTCCGGCCACCTCGCGCTCGAGCAGTTCCGTCTGTTGTCCGGCATTGATGTCATCAACGTGCCGTATAAGGGCGGCGGTCCGGCGCTCGCCGAAGTGATGGCGGGGCAGGTGCAGGCGCTGTTCAGCATCGCGCTCGCGGCGATGCCACAGATCAAGGCCGGCAAGGTGCGTGCGCTGGCGATTACCACCGCCAAGCGCTCGGCGCTCGCGCCGGAACTGCCGACGGTTGCGGAAGCGGGGTTTCCCAAATTCGAAGTGGTTGGCTGGTTCGGCTGGCTGGCGCCGGCGAAAACGCCGCCGGAAATCGTCGCGCGCCTGCACAAGGACATTGCACGCATACTTGCCGAGCCGGCGATGCGCGAGCGCCTGCACGCGCTGGGCGCTGATCCGGTCGGCGACACTCCGCAGGCATTCGGCGCGTTCATCAAGAGCGAACATGCCAAATGGGCCGGCGTGATCCGGCAGGCGAAGATACAGGCCGAGTAATAGTCCAAATAGCACCTACATACGACACAGGAGCGGGCGGCATGGCGAAAGCGAAGGGCATCAAGAAGGTTGGTTACGTTGACGTGCAGAACCACGGTCACGCCGGCGGCGTGAATCCAGTGCACTGGCACGACTGCGCGGGCGGCGGCCAGGTCGTCGTGCAGAACAGGATCGCCTATGTCGGCAACATGCGCAATCCGCACGGCACGCAGATCATCGACGTCAGGGATCCGAAAAAGCCGAAGCTGCTCACCGAGCTGACGATGCCGCCGGGCACGCATTCGCACAAGGTGCGGGTGCACGGCGACCTGATGGTTACTAACCGCGAAGTGCTCGGCCCGCACGCGCTCAACGGCGAGGTGCCGCCCGCGGGCTACAACGGGGGCTTGAGCATTTACGATGTTTCGAAGCCGGAAAAACCGACGCTGATCACGCATTGGGAAACCACCGACGGGCCGGGCGCGAAGTATGCGCGCGGCGTGCACCGCTTCGATTTCGACGGCCGCTACGCCTACATCTCGCCGACGATGGACGGCTACATCGGCAACATCATGATGATTCTCGACTTGAAGGACCCGGCCAAGCCGCAGGAGGTCGGGCGCTGGTGGATGCCGGGGCAGTGGGTCGCCGGCGGCGAGACGCCGACGTGGCAGGGCGACGCGCACAAATGCCACCATCCGCTGCGCTACGGCAACCGGCTCTATACGAGTTACTGGCAGGGCGGGCTGGTGATTCTCGACATCGACGACATGACGAAGCCGAAATTCGTCTCTGGCCTCGACTGGAGCCCGCCGTTTCCGTGGCCCACGCATACGGCGCTGCGCATTCCGTTCAAGATCAAGAACCGCGATTTCATGGTGGTGTCCGACGAGGACGTGTTCCGCCAGCCCGACTATCCGCCCTACCCGGCGGCCTTTCTGTGGATGGTCGACATCACCGACGAAAGGCACCCGCAGCCGATCTCGACCTTCCAGATCGAGGACATGCCGGACGGGCCGCAACCGCGCATGACCGGCTGCCACCAGCCGTGCGAAATCGTCACCGGCACTGAGATTCCGGTGGCGTGGTTTGCCTACGGGCTGCGCATCATCGACATTGCGCACCCGCACGCGCTGAAGGAAGTCGCCTACTACCTGCCCGACGTGCCGCCCGGGTCCGACCGCGTGCAGAGTAACGACGTCACGGTCGACGACCGCGGACTGATCTACCTGCTCGACCGCGTGCGCGGCCTCAACATCCTGGAGCGTGTTTAATGGCAAGCGGCGTATTCGACGACGCGCTGCTCAAGCATCTGTGGTCGAGCGACGAGTTCAGGCAGATTTTCAGCGACGCGAACCGCGTCCAGAAGTGGTACGACTTCGAGGCTGCGCTGGCGTTGGAGCAGGCCGATCTGGGCATTATTCCGCGCGCGGCCGCCAACGAGATCGTGGCGAAGGCGAAAATCGCGAACGTCGACATCGAGGCGATTGCCGCGGAGATACGCCGCATCAAGCACCCGCTGGTGCCGGCGTTAAAAGCGGTGCAGGCATTGTGCAAGCCCGAGCACGGCGAATTCATACACTACGGCCCGACGACGCAGGACGTGCTCGATACCGGTACCGTGCTGCAGATGAAGGACGGGCACGCAGCCTACCTGCGCGACATGAAGGCGATCGGGCGCGAGCTCTACCGCTTGTCCGAAACCTATCGCGCGACGCCGATGGTGGGGCGCACGCACGGCGTGCAGGCGCTGCCGATCACGTTCGGCCACAAATGCGCGGTCTGGCTCTCTGAAATGGGGCGGCATTACGAACGCCTGCGCCAACTTGAGCCGCGTGTGTTTGTCGGCGGCATGGTCGGCGCGGTCGGCACGCAGGCGTCGTACGGCCCCAAGGCGCGCGAACTCGAGCGCGGGTTGATGAAGCGGCTGGGCCTGGGTGTGGCGGATATCAACTGGCAGCCCGCGCGTGACCGTTTCGCAGAATACGTGTGCGTGCTCGGCATGCTGGGCGCAACGCTGGGCAAGATCGCGAACCAGATCTATATGCTCGAGCACAACGAGATCGACGAACTGCTGGAGCCGTTCAGCGCGGGCAAGGTCGGCTCGTCGACCATGCCGCACAAACGCAATCCGAGCACGTGCGAAGCGGTGATGGGTGTGTCGCGCGCGATCAAATACAACGTCGCGCTGATGCTCGAATCGATGGTGATCGACCACGAGCGCGACGGCGCGGCGTGGCGTGCGGAATGGCGCGCGCTGCCGGAAGCGTGCATGATGGCGGGCGGCATGCTCGCCACCATGAAATACGTATTGTCGGGCCTCGTCGTCAACGTGGACAAGATGCGCAGCAACCTCGATCTTCTTGGCGGGTTTCTGCTGTCGGAGCGCGTGATGTTTGCGTTGTCAGGCAAGGTGGGGAAGCAGACCGCGCACGAGCTCGTTTACGAGATTTCGATGCACGGCATCGAGCACGGCATCAGTTTCGATAAAGCATTGATGGCCGACCCGCGGGTGCGCGACGCCATGAGCGCACAGGAGCTGCGCGCCACGCTCGATCCGACCACCTACGTCGGGTTGGCGCCTGAAATCGTGGACGAAGTGCTCGCGCAGGTGAAGGCGAGCGGCTGGCTGGATTGAGGCAGGAGTCAGGATTCGGGATTCAGGATTGAGAAAATGCTTCTGATTCGAGTCCGAATCCCGAATCCTGAATCCTAAGTGAAAGAGCGAAGCGATGAACGTTACGATACTCGACGATTACCACGACACCATCCGCACACTGGCCTGTTTCAGCAAACTGGCCGGTCATAACGTCAAGATCTGGAACGATCACACCAAGGACGTCGACAAGCTCGCCAAGCGGCTGAAGGATACCGAGGCGCTGGTGCTGATCCGCGAGCGCACGCCGATACGCGCGCCGCTGATCGAGCGCCTGACCAGGCTGAAACTCATCAGCCAGCGCAGCGTCTATCCGCATATCGATCTCGACGCGTTGACGCGGCGCGGCGTGATACTGTCGTCGAGCCAGCATGCGGGCCGGCCGTCGTATGGGACGGCAGAACTCACGTGGGGGCTCGTGCTTGCATCGCTGCGCCAGATTCCACAGCAAATGGCCGCCCTGAAAGCAGGCAAGTGGCAGATTGGCGTGGGCTACGGTGTGCGCGGGAAGACGCTCGGCATCTACGGCTACGGCCGCATCGGCAGCGTCGTGGCGGGCTATGGCAAGGCCTTCGGCATGAAGGTGCTGGTGTGGGCGCGCGAAGCATCGCTCGCGACCGCGCGCGCGGACGGCTACAGCGCGGCGCGCAGCAAGGAGCAGTTCTTCGAGGAGTGCGACGTCATGTCGCTGCACATGCGGCTGGTCGACGCCACGCGCGGCATCGTGACGGCGGACGATCTCGCGCGCATGAAGCCGACTGCGTTGATCGTCAACACCAGTCGCGCCGGTTTGATCGCGCCCGGCGCGCTGGTCGGTGCGCTGCGCGCGGGACGTCCCGGCATGGCGGCGGTCGATGTTTACGAGGAAGAGCCGTTGACCGACACCCAGCATCCTCTGCTCAACCTGGATAACGTTGTGTGCACGCCGCATATCGGTTACGTCGGGCGCGACGAATTTGAAGTCCAGTTCTCGGATATTTTCGATCAGATACTCGCCTACGCGGCGGGCAAGCCGATCAACGTCATCAATCCAGAAGTGCTGGACGCGGCAACGAAATAGTTTCAGGAGGAAGACATGAGGCTTGCTTTTCGATTCGCAGTTGGCGCCGTGTGCGGCGCATTCATTGCACACGCGTGGGCCCAGCCGGCGAAAAACGCGGCTGCGGACTATCCGCACAAGTCGGTGCGCTGGGTCGTGCCGTTTACACCGGGTGCGTCCAACGACATCATCGCGCGGCTGGTCGCGCTCAAGCTGGGTGAAGCGTGGGGCCAGCAGTTCGTCATCGATAACCGGCCCGGCGCGGGCGGGTTGATCGGCGGCGACACCGTAGCCAAGGCATCGCCCGACGGCTACACGCTGCTCTTGTCGAATCCGGGGCCCAACGTGAACAGCCCGCTGTTGTCGACGCGATCGCCGTACAAGGTCGACGATTTCGCGCCGGTGATTTTCTTCGGCTACGCACCGCTGCTGATTCTGACGAACCCGGCGCTGCCGGTGAAGAATCCGAAGGAGATGCTTGAATACCTCAAGGCCAACGCCGGGAAGGTGAACTGGGGATCATCCGGGACCGGCAGCAGTCTGCATATAGGTCTAGCGCTCTTTCAGGCGGCGACCGGCGTAAAGGTGACGCACGTGCCGTACAAGGGCTCGGCGCCGGCGATCACCGATCTGATCGGCGGGCAGATCCAGTTCATGCACACGACGACGGTGTCGGCCGATGCGCAGATCAAGGCGGGACGCGTGCGCGTGGTGGGGCTGGCGAGTGCCAAGCGACAGGCGCTGCTGCCCGACGTACCGACGCTGGCGGAGAGCGGCATCAAGGATGCGGAAGCCCTCGTGTGGTTCGGCATGGCGGCGCCGGCGAAAACGCCGCGCGCGATCATCGACAAGCTGAATGCCGAATGCAACAAGATACTGCAGATGCCCGATGTCAGGCGGCGTCTCGATGAACTAGGCCTCGAAGTGCAGGGTGGCACACCCGAGCAGTTCGGCGCGTTCGTCAGGAAGGAAGCGGAGCGGTTGCAGAAACTTATCAAGGACGGCGCGCTGACGCGCGAGTAAAATGCTTAAATTAACTGCCCGCTCAGTTGGGCGGGCAATCGTTACCAAGGAGAAGGAAATAATGAAGATGATTAGCCTATGCTGCCGCATGGCGGCAACGTCGATACTGATATTGCAGTGCGCAACCGCCGGCGCGCAGGTCTATCCGAGTAAACCGGTCAGGCTGATCGTCGCGTTTCCGCCGGGCGGTTCGACCGACATTATTGCGCGCATCGTCGGCCAGAAACTCGGCGAGCGGCTCGGTCAGCAGGTGGTGATCGACAACCGCGGCGGCGCCGGGGGCACCATCGGTACCGAGATTGCGGCACGTTCCAATCCCGACGGCTATACCCTGACAATGGGCACCACCAGCACGCACGTGATTGCGGTCGGTGTCTACAGCAAGCTCAAGTACGATCCGGTCAAGGACTTTGCGCCGCTCACGCTGGTGGCGACCACCCCGTACCTGCTGGTGGTCAATCCGGGGGTCAAGGCGAATTCGCTCAAGGAATTCATCGCGCTCGCCAAGTCGCAGCCCGGCAAGCTGAACTATGCGTCAGCGGGCACCGGCACCACGACCCAACTGGCGATGGAAATGCTGAAGACCGCGGCGGACATCGATGTCGTGCACGTGCCATACAACGGCAACGGCCCGGCCAATACGGCGACGCTCGGCGGCCAGGTGCAGGCGCTGTTCGGCAGCATGCCCGCGGTGCTGACACAGGCCAAGGCCGGCCGGCTGCGCCCGCTCGCGGTGGGCACACCCAAGCGTTCGCCGTCGCTGCCGGATGTGCCGTCAGTGGCGGAATCCGGTTATCCCGGCTTCGATGCCTCGTTGTGGCTGGGATTCTTTGCGCCCAAGGGCACGCCCGCGCCGATACTGAAGCGGCTGCAAACCGAGTTGACCAGTATCGCGCAATCGCCGGAGATGAAAGAACAGTTCGAGCGCAACGGCGCCGAGTCGATTACCAATACACCGGCGGAGTTCACCAAACTGATCAAGTCCGAAATCGACAAGTACACCAAAGTGATCAAGGCGGCGGGCATCAAGCTCGAATAGCCTAATCGTTGTCGCTATTATCCGCATCTGCAAGGAGGCACGTGTCATGACTAACCGCCATTACCTGTTATCAGCCGGACTGGCAGCGTACGCGTTCGGCGCGGCGTTCGACATCGTCGCGCAAACTGCCGCGACTTTTCCGGCGAAGCCGATCAGGATCGTGGTGCCGTTCGCGCCTGGCGGGCCCAACGACATCCTCGCCCGCATCATCGGCCAGAAATGGAACGAGTTGTGGGGGCATCCCGCCGTCATCGAGAACCGCGGCGGCGCCGGTGGCACGATAGGCGTCGAGTACGGCAGCAAGGCGGCGCCCGACGGTTACACGGCGATCATGGGCGGCGCCAGCAATCTGGCGGTCGCGGTCGGCCTGTATGCGAAGCTCGGTTACGATCCGCGCGAGTTGACCCCGCTCACCAACATCGCGTTCGTACCCTATGTACTCACGGTCAATCCGCATGTGCCGGCGAAAAACGTGCGGGAACTGATCGCGGTCGCCAAATCGAAGAAAGACCTGCTGAGTTACGGCAGTTCCGGCACCGGCGCCATATCGCATCTCGCCGCCGAATTGTTCAAGTCGATAACCGGGACGGATATCGTGCACGTGCCGTACAAGGGCACTGCGCCTGCAATCACCGATGTCATCGCCGGCCAGATCGACATGATGCTGGCCGATTATGCGGCGGTCGTGCCGCACGCGAAGGTGGGCAGGTTGCGCATGCTCGCGGTTGCGGGCAGCAAGCGTTCGGTTTCCGCGCCCGAGTTGCCGACTATCGGCGAGGCCGGGGTCAAGGGTTACGCGGTCGATGCGTGGTTCGGCCTCGTCGCGCCCGCGGGCGTGCCGAAAGATATCGCGGCAAAATTAAATGCGGCAACTGTTAACGCCCTGCATTCAGCCGACGTGAAGCAGCGCTTCAGCGAACTCGGCTACGAATCCATCGGCGATACGCCCGAGCAGTTCGGCGCGACGATCAGAAGCGACATCGACAAGTACGTGCGCTTGATCAAAAAAATGGGGATCAAGACGGAGTAGGGGACTTAGTGAACTCAATGCCGGGGGCGATCGCCGCGACACGGTAGCCGCAGGCCGAGTGCGGGAGTGGCGAGCGACATACCGGAATTGGCCAAAATGTTTTGCGGCGACCCGCACCCCGTATCCGCACCAAATCCGCGCCGGTTTCTTCGAGCGCCCACGCCGCGTGCAGGGAGCGCGTGTTGGGACAGCCGTAGAGTTTCATCGCGGTCATGATTTTTGCGCGCCCGGGTGGCCGTTTTCGACGACGAAGGTGGCGATCGTCGAGATGGAACTGTCCGCGCGCTTCTCGCTCGCAATTCCGCGAATTGCGGCCGTGCAGCGTTCGCGCGTCAACTCCATCGTCACGTAGCCGCGCGTCCCGTTGCCGTAGCGTATATGCGGGTTTTCCGCGAGAGTCGACGCTATCTGCTTCGCACTGGGGCCCTGCGACGTGATCGAAGTGCCGCAGAACTCGGTGGCGACAACCGGCGATTTTGGGTCGTCGAAATCGGCCTTGAGGTCCGCGACCCAGGTGCAGTGCACGTCACCGCCGATCACCAGCGGGTTGGACGCGCGTGCTTGCGCCACATCGTCGAGTAACCGCGCGCGTGCGACCGGATAGCCGTCCCAGCCGTCGGTCCAGAAGCTTTGGCCGGGGCCCGCTTTGCGGTCGTTCTGCGCCATCAGCGTTTGCTGGGCGATTATGTTCCATTTTGCGCGGGTCCCCGCGAGACCGTCCCGCAACCAGGCTTCCTGCACGGCACCCAGCATGGTGCGGCCGGCATCGAGCCGCTCGGCGCAATCGGCGACGACGTTGCTGCCGCCGCGGCCTGATTTGGGACAGGCGTGATGCGCGCGATACTGCCGGTCGTCGAGGACGAAGAAAGTGGCGAGGTCGCCGAACGCAAAGCGGTCGTACAACAGGACGGCCGGTCCGCGTGGCAGCGCGCGCGCCGCAAGCGGCATGTGTTCGTAGTACGCCTGGTAGGCGGCGGCGCGGCGCGCGAGGAAGTCCGGGCCGAGGTCTTCGCCTTCGTCGTTTGCATAATCGTTATCGACTTCGTGGTCGTCCCATGTCACGAGCCACGGCGCGCTTGCATGGCTTAGTTGCAGGTCGGTGTCCGATTTGTAGAGCGCGTAACGCTCGCGGTATTCGGCCAGCGAATAGGGTTCGTCCGCAGTGTGCTTGCGCACGTGATCGCGGCCCCATGACGATTCGTAAATGTAGTCGCCGAGAAACACCACGAGGTCGAGGTCTTCGCGCGCCATGTGGCGGTGGGCGGCGTAAAAGCCCTGCTCGTACTGCTGGCACGATGCAAACGCAAAGCGCAGGTGTTGGTTCGCAGCACCCGGAGCGGGGGCCGTGCGCGTGCGTCCGATCGCACTGACCGCATCGCCGGCCATGAAGCGGTACCAGTACCGGCGCGCGGGCGCGAGACCCATGACTTCGACGCGCACGCTGTGCGCAAGCTCCGGCGTCGCGCGTGTCGTGCCGCGCTGCGCAATGTCCCGGAATTTTTCGTCGCGCGCGATTTCCCACTTCAGTTCGATGTTTTCCGCGGGCAGGGCGCCGCCGGCGAGCGGGCCGGGCGCAAGGCGGGTCCACAGGACGACGCTGTCCTGCCGCGGCGAACCGGAGGCAACGCCGAGCGTGAAGGGATCGGAGTTGAAGCGCGGCTGCGCGCGCAGCGGGCGCACGAGCGGAGGTGCAATCAGCGCGCCGGCGGCAAGCGCCGCGGCCATGCCGAGCAGCGTGCGGCGGCGCTGCGATCGCGGCATTTCATGCGGCGCCGCGCGGCGCAGCCATTCAGCGAAGTATTGTTTGTTCATGCGCAGGATTCCTGAATCCGCAAGATAGCATGCGCGCGCAAGGTTACTAAGAGCGCATTTCAAAAAGAAGAAGAAATACGTCACTCCCGCGAAAGCGGAAGTCCAGGAAATTAACTCACGTCGAATCTACATTTTCTGGATTCCCGCTTTTGCGGGAATGCCAGGCCAAACAGGGTTGCTTTTGATTGGTAGCGCATAAGACCTTCCGCACTTGTTCGACGGTCAAGGTTTGAGTTCAGAGGACTCTGGAGGTGGTCTGCTGCAACGAGTGGTCAGGCATCCTCACTCGTGCGTAATAGATTTTTTTGTGAACAAGTAGTCTTTAAGCTCCTTGGAGAACCTTGGGTCTTTGCGCCGAATCCACTCCAGCACCATGGATGCGTGCTCCTTTTCCTCGTCTCGATTGTGCTCAAGGATTGCCTTGAGTTCGGTGTTCTTGCATGCATCAGCACGTTGGTTGTACCAATCAACGGCTTCCAGCTCTTCCATCAGGGACACGATTGCTCTGTGCATGTCGCGCGTTTCATCGGACAGTTCCTCTATGGGCTCGTGATAACCGACACTGGACATTTATTTCTCCGGTTGGTTGCGGGGTTCTTGGCGAGAAATGTTGTGTATCACATTGCCTGGGCAACGTTTTGCATTCTGATATTGTGCGCTTGTTACTGTCATCCTTCAATAAGGCAGGATTCCAGAGGCAGGGTTGGGTTGCTTAGATGCAGCATTATGGCCCGCGATGCAGCCGGTCACGACGAGCCTGGCGACGTGCCGCGACGCAGGATTATTTTTTCCTGGCGCGATACTTGACGCCTGGCAGGCCGTCGAAATCCGCGTCCTGCGTCCAGACCGTTGCATCAAAGCGGCGGGCGGTTGCGAGAATGATGCTGTCCGCCAGCGGAAGTTTGTTCGTAACGCCAACCGCGGCTGCGGATAGAGCGAGTGCACCGTCCAGATCGACTATCTTCCCTTGCCGCATAATTGCAGCGGCTTGCAGGGCTTCGCTCTCCGATCGCTGCTGCAAGAGTCGCTTGAACACTTCCAGCAATGCGATTGACGGCACAATCAATTCCTCGGTCGCTTCAATGGCAGGCGCGAAAAATCCCGCGTTGGGACCGTCGGCGAAATATTCAAGCCAGGCTGACGAATCGACGACGTTCACACACGATCCCGGTCGCGCGGGACTCGGGTATCGATGCCACGCACGAACCCGCGCATCGACTTGGCGGTCCGCAAAGGAATAAATTCAATTCTGTCTCCGTACTGGATTGCCTGTACTTTCTGGCCTGGTTCGAGTTTCATTGCCTCCCGTATCCGCTGCGGGATGACGACTTGAAACTTGGGGGAAATAGTGACAACCGACATGGTGACCTCGCTGAACGTATGACGAAATGTCTATCTATCACGAAATCGTATTACGGTCAACTTCAAGTCGGGAGTGACGCCGCGTTACGTCCGGCGATGCGCCCGGTAACAATGCATTCGGCGATGTTGCCGCCGGACAGGTAGAGATGCCCGAACGAACTGCCGAGTTCGCCGGCAGCGTAGAGACGCGGGATCGGCTTGCCGTAGACGTCGATGACGCGCTGCGCGGCATCGTGCACCGGGCCGCCTTGCGTGTTGGAAAGTGTGGCCCACACCGGTGCGCCATAGAACGGCGGCGATTGGATCGGCGTCATCGAGCCGCCCGGGCGCTGGAAGTCGTCGTCGCTGCCGTGCGCGCATAGTGCATTCCAGCGCGCCACACTCTGTTCGAACGCCGCCGGATCGATGCCGAGCAATCGCGCAAGTTCGACTAGCGAATTAGCACATTTGAGTATGCCGAGCTCGACTTCCTTCAGGTTGTCGTCGCTCCACGCGTAACGGATGCCTTCGTCATTGGATGTCGCCTTGCCGAGCGGGTACATCTTGCGGCCGTTTTCGTCGCAGATCAGGAACGAAGGATTGCGCGGGAAACGCTGGGTGACGGCATCGAAGTGCGCCAGTTGCCGCACGCCGGTGTCCTGCGTGTACGGCTGGTACTCGGACATGAAGCGGCTACCCGCCTGATCGACGAGTATCCACGCCATCTTGGTTTTGACCTTGCTGGACTCGCCGGGAAACCAGTCGGGCATGCGCTTCACGCGTATGCCATACGGATAGTTCTCATCGGTATGTTTGAAGCCGTAGGCGCCGTGGATGTGCCACATATGCCAGAGTGCCGCGCCGAGATGCTGCGCCTTACGGATACCGTCGCCGTTATTCATGCGCGCCGCCGCATTGAGCACGGGCTTGCCTTCAAAAAACTGCGCTTTCATATCGGCGTTGCCTTCGAAACCGCCGCAAGTTAGTACTACGCCGCGGCGCGCTTCAATATTGCGCTCGACGCCGTTGGTCGAAACACGCACACCGCGCACTTCGCGCGTGGCGGGGTCGGCGATCAGCTGCAATGCAGGTGTTGCGAGACGGATCTCTATGCCTTGCCTCAACAGGTGCTCATGCACAATCCTGAAGAGCTTGGGACCGCCAGGCGCGCCATTCGCCCATGGGTAAGCCTTGCGCGCGTCGAAGCGGGGGATGTCGATCACCGTCGTGTGATAGAAGGTGTCGGTGCCGGGAAGCGGATAGTTGGCCCTGATCTGCCGGCGGTAGGGGTCGCCGCTTTTCTGGCGCAGCGCGTTTTCTTCCACCGAGTTGGCGATTACCGCGTTATTGATCTTGCCGAGCTCGCGCACATAAATTTCGAGTTCGCACATGCCGGTCGCCAGTGCGCGCAGCACGTCGTCCGGCGTGCGCCCGTCATTGGTCGTTTTCAGATAGAGAAACGCCTGCTCGGGATCGCGCGCGCTGCGCACAGCGCCGTACGAGCAGATCGACAAACCGCCGGGGACGGAGGACTTTTCGATCAGCAGGGTTTTCGCGCCGGCCTGCGCCGCGTTCAATGCCGTGATGCCGCCGGCCAGCCCGAAACCGGCGACGATCACGTCGAAGGTTTCATCAAACTGGATTTTGTTGGAAGTCTTCATTTAAAGAAAATCTTTAAAGGCATTTTGCCGCCGATGAACGCCGATAAACGCCGATACAATGAGTGATGAGCGATGGGTGATGAGTAAAAAGTGGAATTACCCATTTCCCCTTGCCCATTCCTCATTACCGGTTCACTTGTTTTTGATCTTATCGGCGTTCATCGGCGTTCATCGGCGGCTGCAACTGGTTTTAAGTTTTAACTTACATGAACACCGAATTCAAGTCCGGCGCTTTTCGCGGGCTCGAACACGATGATGCCGCCGACGCTGGAAGGAGGCACTACGTAAAAGCGCTCGGCGTCGAGCGCGCCGTGCGCGAAATCCAGGGCGCCAATATGCTTGCGCGTTGCTTGCATATTGTTGCTCGCCAGCGCGTAGCCCACGATCCACGGCAGCGTCACCGGCTCCACGTTGAACACGCGCCGGATCACGGCGGGTGATTTGAACAGCAGGCGGCCGCGCGCGGTATCGATGTGCCAGCGATCGTCCTCGCCGATGGCCTTGAGACCCGTGTATCGTGCATAACGCGCGGCGGCTTCCGCGGGGTCGTCCATGCAGAGGATGACCCCGGTCAGCGCGGTTGCGTGGTTTGCGTGCTTCACCCATTGCGGCTGCCACACGAGTTCGGGCGTGTGATGCTGGCAGTACTGAATGCGCCCCTCGGCCATCGTGCCCGGCGGCACCCGCACGACGGTAAAGCGCGCGGTGTCCTCGCCATGCGGCGTGCCGATCTGGCGCTGCAACGCGACCGGCTCGAGCGGCGCAAAGTGCTCGCGCGCGAGCCGCGCATGATCGGCATCGGGCGCGGACGTGCCGAAGGCGACCAGGTGGACGCCTGTATAACGCTTGATCGCGGCGCGCAGCTGATCGGCGACCTGCGTGTCACCGGTCGGCGTCAGGCACTCAACGTAGCCGCGCTTGAACATGATGCAGCGGTTGCCGGTGCCCGCGGACACCAGCGGGCCGGCGGCTTCGAGCCGCTGCGATTGCGCAGAGAACGGCGTCAACGTGAAACCGAGTTTTTCGAGCGCGGGCTGCGCATTGTCCATGTGCGGCACGAAATGCGCGACATGATCCAGCGTGAGCCGGCCGGGCTTCGGCGCCTGGGCCGCGGCGAGTTTGGCGATGGCGGACGGTGTCATGTCAGGGGCGGCGTGCCGTCGATCATGTGGAATATTGGAAAGCTCATTAGACCTTGATTTGCCGCCGATAAACGCCGATGAACGCCGATGAAAAACTAAAACGCGCTGATTTTTCGTGCAATTGGGAATTCGGCTTCATTAGTTTGTGACGTCTTCCCTGTGTGTTTCGGATTTTATCGGCGTTCATCGGCGTCTATCGGCGGCTAAAGTGATTTTCTAATAGCCGAGCTTGCGATCGACCTGGTTCGTCAGCGTCTTACCCGCGATGAGCCGCGCGAAATTCGAAAACCACGTGTCGCACAGGAAGTCCATATAGCGTGGATCGTCGCACGAGATATGCGGGGTGACGATGAGGTTGCGTGTCGTCCACAGGGGCGAATCGGCGGGCAGCGGCTCCGGGCTGTGCACGTCGAGCAGCGCGCCGGCAAGTTCGCCGCGGTCGAGCTTGCCGCGCAGCGCCTCGTAATCAACGATCGGCGAGCGTCCTATATTGATCAGTCCCGCCGTCGGTTTCATGAGATCGAGCCGCGCGCGATTCAATAGCCCCTTGGTGTCGGCGGTGAGCGGCGTGGTGACGATCACGAAGTCCGCCTTCGGCAGCACGCTGTCGATGCGCGCGACCTTGCATGCGATGTCGGCGGGGCGACCGGCCTTGCCGCTGCGCGTGACGGCGATGACCTTGAGACCAAGCCTGTGGGCGGCACGTCCCGCCGCGCTGCCCAGGTCGCCGAATCCGATCACGACTGCGGTCTTGCCTGCAATCGGAATGCTGAAAAGCGGATGCCACTTCTTGTCGCGCTGGTTGGCGATCATTGTCTGCATGCGGGTTTGCAGCATCAGGAGCGCCATCGCGCAGTAGTCCTCGGCTTTGTCGCCATGCGCGCCGCTGTTGTTGGTAAGCGCGATGTCGGCAGGCAGCCAGTCGAGCGGCATCAGCCCGTCGATGCCGGCGCCGGTGGTCTGGATCCATCGCAGGCGCGGCGCGCGTTCGCGCAGGCGCTCGCGCGGCGGGTTCGAGTTGATCATCATGTCGGCGGTCTGCAGCGCCGCGTCGAGGATGTCGCCATCGCAGCCGATCGTGACCTTGACCTGCTTCGCCAGCGCGCGATGACGCTTGGCGGCCGCGGCATAGACCGCTTCGGTCAAATGAAACAGCGCTTGGCGCTTGCGGCTGTTTTCGACGTGCAGGTGCAACGTGCGCGGTTTTACTTGTGCAGATTTTAACATCGGGGGCCTGGCTCTTAGATTGGAATGACCACAAGGGTGTCGAAGCGTGCCGAGTCGGTGACGACGATGCGCTGGCGCAAGAGCGCGGCGTCCCGCTCGATGACGATTTCATCGACGTAGCGGCACGCGCGTGTAACCTTCCGCGGGCCACCGGAGCAGCTCCGGCAGCGGGCGTGCGGCGACGGCCTGGCTCATCAGTGGCTATTTGATCAATTTGGATTTGATGTACGGCTCGGCGTAGAACGCGCTGTCCGGCACGTCTTTTTTCGCAGTGCCGCCGGCTTTGAAGATTTCGTTCATGCGCTTTAATGTCGCGATGTCCTGCGGCTCGAACGTCACGCGGTAGATATTGTCCCACAGGTTCGCGTACGCTTTGGCGTCGTTGGCTGGCATGTTGGCGGCCTTTTGCAGGATTTCGGCGACCTGCGTCTTGTTGTTGCTGCCGAATTCGAGCGCGCGGCGCATACCGACGATGAACTTCACCACGCCGTCCGGGTTCTTCGCGAGATAGTCGTTGTGCACGATGCCGATGCCGATAAATGGAGAGGCGCTGGATTTAGTCATTTTCTTCCACTCGTCGAGGAAGTTGCCGAGACCGCGCAGCTTGACCTCATTCATCTGCGCGACCGTGGTCGAACGGATGGCGGCGACTTCGATTTCCTTCTGGATCAGGAATTGCGCGAGTCGCGGCTCGGTGCCGGGGACCACCGTGTAATCGGCGGGCTTCAATCCGTAGTTGTATTCGAGCAGGGCGGCCGCGATCGCGTGGGTCGCGCTGCCGGGCGGCGACATGCCGATTTTTTTGCCCTTGAAATCGGCGAACGATTTGACCGGCGAGTCGGCGAGCACCGTGAACTGCGCTTCAGCGAGCTGCGTGCCGAGTATGATCTTGATCGGCAGGCCGTCCGCGGCGATGTTCAGCGCGCCGGCGGCGCTGGCGCCGATCGCGATATCGATCGCGTTGGACGCGATGGCTTTGGTGGGCGCATTGACGTCGCCGAACTTGATGAATTCGACATCGAGGCCCTCTTTTTCGAGAAACTTGCCCTGTTCGAGCACCGAACCGAAGCCGACACTCACGCCGCTGGTCCAATAGCCGACGCGCAGTTTCTGCGCCAGCACGCCGTCGGCAAACAGCATGCAGGATGCGCAGACGAGGCCAAGCGAGAAACGCAACAGGGATATCGATTTCATTTTGAACTCCTGGGCAAGGTTGAGGCGACGCCGGGGCGACGGGTGTAGAGCTTAGGCACTCTTAAATTACCATAAAGCCGCTAACCCCGCAGGTCAATTGCGCCGGGCCGGCGGGATCAAATCAGCGCGCGCAGGCGCTGGATGTGCCGTATCGCCTGGGGATCGGTCGGGTCGCGCGGTCGCGTGCATGCAATCGGCACGATCTCGCGCACGCGCCCAGGGCGGGGGGCGAGCACCATGACTTCATCGGCGAGTATTACGGCTTCCTCGACGTCGTGCGTGACGAAGACGATGGTCATATGCTTTATTGCATGGATGTGCAGCAGCTCGTCGTGCATCTGCGCGCGCGTTTGCGCGTCGAGGCGCGAGAACGGCTCGTCCATCAGGAGGATGGCCGGTTCCGTGACGAGACTGCGCGCGAGTGCCACGCGCGAGCGCATGCCGCCCGACAGCTGGTGCGGAAACGCGTCCTCGAAGCCCGCCAGTTCGACGAGGTCGAGCGCTTCACGCGCGCGCGACCGCCGCTCGGTGCGCGGCATGCCGCCCGCTTCGAGGCTGAACTCCACGTTGGCGAGCGCGGTGCGCCACGGCAGCAGGCGGTCTTCCTGGAACATATAGCTGATGCTGCGCCAGTCGGTGAAGTCGCGCGCGCGCACGCCGCTGAAGCACACCTGGCCGCGGTCGGGCGTCAAGATGCCCGAAATGATGTTGAGCAGCGTGCTCTTGCCGCAGCCCGATGCGCCGAGGATGGCGAATATGGAATGCGCGGGGACCGCGAGATCGATGTTCTGCAATACCGTCAGCGGTTCGCTGTCGGCAGTGTCGAACCACTTGCTGATTGCATTGAGCGCGATCGCGCCCGCGGCGTTGCAGTCGCCGGCGGAGGAGATTGGCGCGCTAGCGACGGCGTCGTCCATCATGCGGGATTGACCGGCGCTTGCGCTGCGAACGCGGAACCGCGCAAGCACAGGCGGCCGCGCGGGTCCTGCCACAGTTTTTCCTCGGCGTGCAGCTTGCCCAGCGCGCGCGCCACGGTTTGAAAGTCGCAGTCGGCGAGTTGTGCGGCGATGTCCTGATAGTACAGCGGCGCCTTGTCGATCAGCGCCAGGATCCTGGCGGCGGCCGCGGCGACGTGACCGGCACCTGCGTTGACCGTCAGCGGCACCGGGTCCGACTTGCCGGAAACATAATCGGCGATCTTCGCGCGGTCGGCATATGCGTAGGCGATGCGCTCGAAACGCTCGCGCGGTATGCCTTCGCCGATGGTCGCGTCGATGCCGACCTTGGCGCCGGTCGGCACCATACCCGGCGGTGTGACAGCAAGACTCGGATCGAGCGGCTTGGCGCGCGCGCCGGGGATCACGATCACGTCGCGGTCACCCTGCACGCGGGTGGCGATCGCCCATTCGACGTCCATCGCGTTCCACACGTCGATGTCGTCGTCGACGACGACGACGTGCTTGAGATCCATCACCGAGAGCGCGGCGAGCAGCGCGTTTTTGCCTTCGCCGGACTGCTTCTTGATCGAAATCACCGCGTGCCAGAACGCGCAGCCGCCGAGCGTGACGTTGATATCCTTGACCTGCACGCCGGCAGTTCTCAAAGCGCGGCGGATCGCGGTGTAGCGGGTGGGGGCGGCGAGCCAGGTGTTTTCCCACGGCATGTGCAACGCATAGTAAATCGCGTCGCGCCGCATCGTAATCGCCTTGACCCTCACCAGCGGGTTCCAGTGCAGCCCACCCATCAGGCGCGTGAACTCGCCGAAGCGTCCCTCGGGGTAGACCCAGCCGGTCGGCAGGATTTCCGCTTCCAGCACGATCTCGGCGTCCGCGATGCACGGCATGTCGATGGTTTCGCAGGTCGCGAGTTCGACCGGCGCGCCGCGCAAGCCGCCGGCGATGCCCATTTCGTCGACGCCGAGCGGCGCGCGAAAACCCGAGCCCATGATCTCGTACGGGTGCGTGCCGATCGAAATCGAGATCGGGCACGGCCGCCCCGCTTCAAAAGCGCGCTGCGCGAAGAGCCGCATGTTGTTGGGCGTGACGATGTCGATGCCGGTCAGGTTTTTTTCCTGCACCATGAAACGGTACATACCGGAGTTGATGCCGTACTCGGGATCTTTGGCGATGACGACACCCGCGGTAATCATCGGCCCGCCGTCGTATATCGACGACATCGGCACCGGCAGCTTGAAGAGATCGACATCGTCGCCCGTCTGTATCACTTGCTTGTGCGGAGCGGTTTCGACGTAGCGCGGCGCAAGCGGCTGGTTGATGCCCTGCTCGAGCCGCGCTTCGATTTCACCGTAATTCGCCACGCCCATGCCGAGCGCCGCGCGCTTTTGCGTGCGCAGGATGCCCGACACGACCGGCATGTCGTAGCCGATCACGTTATGGAAGAAGAGTGCCTGCTCTGATTGATCGACTAGCGTCGCGATATGGCGGATGTCGACGGCTTGCTTGATGTCGGTGAGCTCGCGCTCCTTGCGCAGACGGTCGAGAAAGTGGCGGAATTTTTCGTCTTTCATCATTTTCCCGTGAAAATGTCGGTGGCGATCGCTGCCCGTGCCGCGCGCGTCATTGTTGCTCCGCTTCCCGGCGCCAGCGGAACATGTGGTTCTCGAGCGGCTTTAACACGCCCATTTCGATCGCGGCCATCATCGCAATCATGGTGATCGTCCACGCGAACACCTGGTCGGTCTGAATGAGGTCGGCGGCCTGGCGCAACCGGTATCCTACACCGCTTGAAGCGCCCAGCGTTTCGGCGACGAGGCTCACGCGCCAGCCGAAACCGAATGCCAGCCGCGCGCCGGAAAAAAAGTAGGGCATGATGGTCGGCAGGTAGATTTTCGCCATAACTTTCCAGCCCGGCATGCGCAAGGTATGCGCGAGCTCGATGAAGTCGGCGTTCACGCTGCGCGTGCCCTGCCACACGTTGGTCATGATGAGCGGCATCGCGGTCATAAAGACCACGAAGATGGTGGTCGCATTCGAGATGCCGAACCAGATGATCGCAAAAATCGCCCAGATCGCCGACGACACGGTGTTGAGCACCGGCAGCACCGGCTCGAAGAATTCGCCGAGCCAGCGGATCGCGCCCAGCATGATGCCGAGCGGCACGCTGATGATGGCTGCCAGCGCGAAGCCGATGCATACGCGTTCGAGCGTGATGCTCAGGTTGCTCCACAAATCGCCGTTGACGAGTATCAGCCTGAATGCGTCGTACACGCGCGGCGGACCGGGCAGGATGTAATGCGGGGTCCGCAACGAGAATAGCCACCATATGCCGAGTACGATGCCGACCAGCGCAAGGCGCTGCGCGATGAGGTCATAGCGTATGCGGCGCGGTGTTGCGCGCGGCAGCGGTTTTACGTCGGTAAATTCAGTCATGTATTTTGACAACTACAAAGCAAAAAAAGCTATCACCGCAAAGGACGCAAAGGACGCGAAGGAAAACAGTAAGGATACAAAATAAACATTTATGCCTGGTGTTTTTGCTATGACCGCTTTCTATTTTCCGTTTTTCGCTTTTCCTTTGCGTCCTTCGCGTCCTTTGCGGTTCAGGATCTAAAGAATTTTTCGCGGTTCAAGATTCTATTTCGGCGGGGCAGTAAAGTAAGTGCCGCGCCCGCTGGCGACGAGCACGCCTTCCTGGTCGTAGACGTAGGCTTCGGCGGTCGAATACTGGCTGCCGCTGCGCACGATCTTCGCCTTGGCGACGAGGTCACCCGGCATGGCGGCCTTGTGATAATCGACGCGGATGTCGATGGTCGGCACCGGGCGCCCGAGTTTGGCGGCAATCGCGTAGTCGGCGGCCACGTCGATGACCGCGGCGAGGATGCCGCCGTGCGTGTAGCGGCGGTTGGGATTCACCACCCATTCCTCGCGCCACGCCACTTTGATTTCGATACCCGCGTCGTCCATTTTCAGGATGGTGAAGTTGAGCCACTGGTTAAACGGTCCGCGCGTGATAAGTTGCTGCAGTTTTTCGATCGTCATTGCTTCAGCCATCGCTTGCTCCGCTTTTTTTCGGGTCGGAAATCGGCTTGTCGGAAATTCGTGCGGCGGCCAGCTGCCGCAACAGCGGCTGGTCGATTTTATTGGTGCCGGCGAGCGGCATGCGGTCGAGAAAGAACACGCGGCGCGGATGCTGATAAGCCGGGCCGCCCGCGAGAGCGTAAGCCCTGAGTTCGTCTTCGGTCGCGGCGTGGCCCACGCGCAAGACGATGAATGCGTACGGCACCTGGCCTTTCAGTGCGTGGGCGAACGGCAACACCACCGCCTGGTGCACGGCGGGATGGCGTTCGAGCAGGGATACGACTTCGATCGGGAAAATGTTCTCGCCGCCGCACACGAACATGTCGTCGGTGCGGCCGACGAAAAAATAAAAGCCGTCATTGTCGCGGCGGCAGATGTCGCCGGTGTAATACCATCCGCTGCGGATGCACCGGGCGGTCTCTGCGGGCAGATTGTGGTACGCGAGCAGAATACCCGGATTTTTCAGGATCAGTTCGCCTTCGGCGGCGGTGGCGCCGCCGACGAGTTTTGCCTCGGTGCCCGCATACGGAACCCCGATCGAACCCGGCGGGCGCGGTTTGCCCTGCGGGTGAGGGCCGAGCGGCACCGGTCCGCCTTCGGTCACGCCATACACGACGAGCGCTTCGGCGTTGGGAAAGTATTGTTTCAGTTCGTTCAGTATCTGGCGCGATGCGGGCGCGCTGCCCATCATGACGGTGCGCACCGATGAGACGTCGTTGGCGGCGAGGCGTTCTTTTTGCGCGAGCACCATCGAAGTCATGGTCGGCACGCCCGAAATCACCGTGCAATGGTAGGCGCCGATGGCGTCGATATACCGCGCGACATCGAACTGCGGCAGGAGCGGCAGCATCGCGCCGGCAGTGAGTCCCTGTTTGACCGCATTCAACGCATTCTTATGGTAAAGAGGGGCTGCCACCAGGATCACGTCGCGCGGGGTCGTGCGGCGCGACCACGCGAGTACGCGCCGGCTCCAGTTCTGGCCGTAATGCGTGAGCAATACACCCTTGGGGCGGCCGGTCGAGCCCGACGTGTAAGGTTGCACGGCGACCGCGTCCGGCGCGGGTTCGATTGCCGTGAACGCGCCAGGATCCGCAAAGTGCTCATATGCGTCATCGCCGTCGCCGCCGAATTCAATCACGCGCAGACCGGCGGGGCAAAGTTTGCGCAGCGCCGGTTCGGCAAAGACCAGTCGCGCGCCGGCATCCTCAAGTATGAAGGCAATGGTCTCGGCGGTGAGTTTGACATTGACCGGCACCGGCACGACACCGGCGCGCATGGCGCCGAGCAAAGTGGCGACGAACTCGATGCGGTTGAGCGACAGGATGCCGACGCGGTCGCCGGGTTTGAGCCCGGCGCGCGCGAGGCCGCGCGCCGCCGCATTGCACAGCGCATCGAGCGCGCGATAGCTGATTTCCCGCGGTGCGCCGGCAACATAAAGATCGACAATGGCGGTGCGCTCCGCTTGCGCGTGCGCGGCGAACAGCAACCCGAGGTTGCCGGGATAACCTCGCGGTTCCGGCGCGGGCAGCGTTGCGTCAGCGGCCGCCGGACTCATTGCTGTCACGGACAAATCACCACTTTGCCGAATACTTCGCGGTTTTCGATCAGCTTCAGTCCCTGCGCCGCTTTCTCGAGCGGCAGCACTGCGTCGATCACCGGTTTGATTTTCCCCTGCCCGATGAGTTCCATCAGCGCCTTGAGGTTTTCGTCGTAAAAGCTGTTGGAGCCGATGATCTTCAATTCGAAGCTCCAGATATAGCGCAGGTCTTCCTTCGGATCGAAACCGGCGGTTGCCCCGCACACGAGAATCTTGCCACCGCGCTTGACACACTTCAAGGATGGCGCCCACGTATCGCCGCCGGTGAAGTTGATGACGACATCGACGCCGCCTTCGTAATTGCGGCGCTGCGGCTTGCCGAACTTTTCAACCGCCCATTTCGAGAAGTCGGTGTCCTTGTAATTGATGACGTGGTCGGCGCCGAGATCCTTCAGGCGCTGTATCTTGTCGGCGCTGCTCGCGCAGGCGATGATTTCAGCGCCGAGCATTTTCGCCAGCAACACGCAGCCGGTGCCCACACCGCCGCTGGCGCCCAGCACCAGAACCTTCTCGCCTGCTTTTATCGTGTCGTGAGTGATGATCATGCGGTGCGCCGTGCCGTAGGCGACCGGCAATGACGCGGCCTGCTCGAACGTCACACTGTCGGGCATCCGGATCAATTGCTCCGCGGCGACCAGGCATTTTTCGGCAAGCCCGCCGTGCATCATCTCGCCCATCAGGCCTTTTAGCTTGTTGAGCGGGTTCACGAGCACGCGATCGCCCGCTTGCCAGCCGGTAACACCGCTGCCGGTTTCAAGAATTTCGCCGGCGATGTCGAGCCCGATGATCATCGGCATCGGTACCTTGATGCCGGGCATGCCGCGCACGGTGAAGATGTCGTGGTAATTGAACGAGGTCGCCCTGACGCGAATCACGACGTGGCCGGCGCTCACCTGCGGATCGGGAAAATCGGTCACGTATTCGAGGCTGTCGACCGCGCCGTGTTGCTTGAGTACTACTGCTTTCATCGGCTGCTCCAATCCTTCCCGGAATTCACTCAAAAATCGGAAAACAACAATTAACGTGACCGGCGTGACCCTTTAGCCGCGGCGCGGGATGGCGCGCAGCAATCCGTCGTGCGCGAGCCGGATCAGCGCCATGCGCACCGGCGCCTTGCCGGGGCGGTACTGGCCGCACAGCTGCGGTTCGGAAATTTCAGTGCACGGTGCGATTGCGCGCGTGATGATGTCGTGCTTGATGCGCTCGTACGCGCGGTCGGTCAGCAACGGAATGGCTGGCGCGACGGTGCGGGGACGGCTGGGAGAGGAGGTGACCACGGGCAGGCTCTTCGGGCACTTGAAATACTAGGGAGCCTGCTGTGACATGTCAATCAAAACACACGACCGGCTTGCGCCGTTGCGCGTGGGTGGGGTAGATTGGGCTGACGATCAAAGCGCGGCACGCGCTGCGATGGCGCAGGCGGGATACCCTGTGTGCTTGTAACCTCGTTTAGGAATTGTCATGGCGTATTCAATCGCCGCGGTAAAACCCGCGCACGTACCGTCCGATGCGCTGAAACGCACCCTGGCCCAAGGCATGGCGGCGCTGCCCGGGCCCAACGGCGAGCGCTCGGTCGCGGTGCTCGAGCACGGCACGTTGCAGCTCAAGGTTTACGCGCCGCGCGGCGCCGATCACCAGCAGCCGCACACGCGCGATGAGCTTTATATCGTCGCGCAAGGCAGCGGCGAATTCGTGAGTGCCGAGCAGCGCATCCCGTTTGACGCCGGCGATGCATTATTCGTCGCCGCGGGCAAAGCGCACCGCTTCGAGAAGTTTTCCGACGACTTTCTGGTGTGGGTTGTATTCTATGGTCCCGAGGGCGGCGAGCGATGACGGGATGAATGCTGGGCACATCACGCGATGATTCCCGTCCAGTGCCGTCGGCGCTCTGCTACGGTGTGCGTGGAAGAATCCGGTCCCGCATGTTGAAGCCGCTGGTTGGCCGCGCATGACGCGCGACGCCGCGCCCATCGAGTTTCCGCGCGCGACGGTCATCGCGGTGATCGCGGCGACGACCATCGCGCTGGCTGGCGATTGCAACTTTTTTCTTTTCGTTTGTGCAGCTTTGCCTCGCCAGTTTTCTCATTATCATGCTGGTCGACGAACTTCAATTCACATTGATCGCCGCGGGATTGCTGTTGTCGGTCACGCAGGCTTCCGGGGTAATCGGCCGCGTCGTCTGGGGGTGGATTACGGATCGTTCCGGAGATGGGCTCAAGGCGCAATGCAGAGCAATCGGGTTGAGCACCGCCGGTGCGGCTAGCGCGGCATACGCGGCTGCGGGCGTCCGGAATACTTCAGCAGCGTGTCGTTAATTTCATGCAGCATGAGCAGGTCATCGACCACGGTCTGGGGAAAGCCTTGCCGCACGTCACGCTCGTTGACGAGGAGACTTGCAATGTACAGCGCGCACGCTTCCGACGGCCAGAGGGCGGCAAGTTTTTCCGCAATGCGTGGAAATTGTTGTTCGATCTTTGACTCGGGAAGGCCATCGCCCGGTTCATGCGGCGCGTAAACGCGGCCCGTATTGTCCCAGCGATCAGGCTCCGGATGCGCGCGCCGTTTGCGCTCCTCGAGCAGCGCCGCGAATTCATCGTCGGACAAGAGGGGGGGCAGCTCTTCTGTCACTTGGCACTAACCATGGTTGACAGTTGGAATGTCGTATGCCGGAATATTATGCATCAGGATACTTTCCAGCGCTATGGGGTTATGCAGATGGGATCCAAGGTGATTTACACCCGTTCCGGCGCTAGGGCAGGCGGGTAACCGCGCAAGGGAGGCGGCATGGAATTTCGTAGACCGCTGCACCGACCCCGGATTTCCGGCCCGCGGCCGCTGCTTGCGTGGTTGAAGGATATGCTGTTGCCCGCGCGGGTGCCCGCAAGTTTATGACGATGGAAATTTCGCAGACCCAGATCGCGCTGACCGCACTGATCGTATTCGCGTCGTTTGTCGTGCGCGGCATGTCCGGCTTCGGTTCGTCGCTGGTGGCGATGCCGCTCCTGGTATTCGTCGTGCCCATCCACGTCGCGGTACCGCTGATGGGACTATTGGTATTCGTGCTGTTCTGCTTTCTGCTGGTGCGCGACCGCAGCGACGTGATCTGGCGCGAAGTGTGGCTGCTGCTGGTGCCGACGCTCGCAGGTGTTGCGGCGGGAATCCTTCTATTCGCAGCCCTCGACAACACGCTGTTACTAAAGTGCCTGGGCGGTGTGACGATCGCTTACGCGGTGTATGCGCTCGCCGTTCATTATTTCGGCTTGCCCGGGTTCCGGTGCTCGGAACGCTGGGCGATCCCGGCGGGATTCGGCGGCAGCTTCATTGATACCATGTTCGGCGGCGGCGGCGGGACGGTAATCGTGATTTACATGCACATGCGGCGGATTGGCAAGGTCGAGTTTCGCGCCACTGCGGCAACGCTGTGGTTTTTCGAAATGACGGCGCGCGTTTCCGGCTATACGCTTGCCGGGTATTACACGCAGGCCACGCTGCTGTTGGTCGCGTTGATGCTGCCGGTGATGTGGTTCGGTACGTGGTGCGGGGAGCACATACACAGCCGGATCAGCCAGGCAACGTTTTCCAAATTGCTGGCGGTGCTGCTGATCGCGAGTGGGGCGACTTTATTGCTGAAATAAGTGCAGTGCAGGCTGCGGCGTCCGGCGCCGCCACGCGCGATGCGCGAAAAACGCGCCTATTTCAGGAAGATTACGGCCGGGAAAACGGCGACGGCAAGCGCCAGCATGATCCACTCAAGATCGTTGCGCTTGAGCCAGCCGGTAAAGTGCAAAATCAGTATGACGATTGCGACGACGTAAAAGGCGTAGAACACGATTTCTTTCCTCCGAGCGGACCCTCCGCCGTTCAAGACCACTGCCAACAGGCGTTAGAATACCTTAAATTCATGCAAAAAAACAGATGAAGAATCATCGTCTTTGCAGCAAAACAAGGTCTGTGCCCTGGGTGTCGGCTGCGTCCGCCAGGCAGCCGCATGCCGCCGCGCTTTGATATCACGAGCGGCGGCTTGGCGCAGATTCGATTATGATCTGACCGCGTTCGTTTCCATCACCATCACCGCCATCTGACCCGTCCATGCTCGTGCTCGCACATCGCGGCTATCACGCTGAAGCGCCGGAGAACACGCTCGACGCGTTTGCCGCCGCGGTCAGGTTCGGGGTCGACGGCATCGAGACCGACGTGAGGTTGAGCCGTGACGGGCTGCCGGTAATCATTCACGATCGCGTGACACCGCGCAAACGGGCGGTTGCCGATCTGACGCGGCGCGAGATCGAAGACGATGTCGGCCATCCGGTGGCGGTATTGTCTGAGGTACTCGACGCATTCCCGGACGTCCTGTGGAACATTGAAATCAAGAATCCTGAAGTGTGGCCGGCCGCGTCGCGCGTGCTGGCGCAGTTCCAATCGCGGCGCCGCTTGTTCGTGACGTCGTTCCGGCATGATGTCGTAAAGCGGTGCGCGGACGAGCGCGCAGTCGCGTGCGGATTGCTGGTCGCGCACCGGCCGCTCGACGCGGGTGCGATCATCGCCGCGTGTGCCGGCCACCCGCGGATCGGGGGCATCGTGTGGGATTACAACATCGTCGACAAAGAGGTGCTGAACACCGTATCCGACGCAAGGTGGGACAACTACGTCTACGGTGCGGTGACACCCGCCGAGCATGCGCAATGTGTCGCGCTCGGGCTCGCCGGGTTGATCACCGATTATCCGCAACATATTTTGAACCGCCAAGATTCTTTTTAATATCCCCTTGAGGGGTACGCCACGGCCGCCAAGTAAAGACGTTTAAAACCACAGATGAACGCAGATAAACACAGATCAGAACCTGTGAATTGGGAACCGGAATTTCTCCCCTCGCTCGCGGGGGAAGGGCAGGACGGGGGTGAAGCGATTACGATTTTCGAGTCACCGATCCCAATTTATTGCTGGCCCGCACTGAATCTGCAGTTCCGGAATTTCTTGACGGTCTTGGCGCCTTGGCAGTTAACATGTCTTTCATACTGGCTTTAGATCAGGGCACGACCAGTTCGCGGGCGATCGTGTTCGATCGCGCCGGGGCGATTAGGGCGGTTGCGCAAAAGGAGTTTCGCCAGATATTCCCGCAGCCTGGTTGGGTCGAGCACGATGCAAATGAAATCTGGGAAACGCAGGTGGGGGTCGCTGCCGAGGCCATCATGCGCGCCGGTATCGGTGCGCGTGACATCGCGGCGATCGGTATCACCAATCAGCGCGAGACCACGGTGGTGTGGGATCGCAAGAGCGGCAAGCCGATTTACAACGCCATCGTATGGCAGGACCGGCGCACGGCGGGTTGGTGCGACGAATTGAAGGCTTGCGGGCATGAGCAGTTGTTCACGGACAAAACCGGTCTGGTGCTCGACGCCTATTTTTCGGGCACCAAGCTGCGCTGGATACTTGACAACGTCGCGGGCGCGCGGGCTCAGGCGCAGGCCGGCGAGCTTGCGTTCGGCACGATAGACAGCTGGCTGATCTGGAAATTGTCCGGCGCCGAATCACACGTCACCGATGCAAGCAACGCGTCGCGCACGCTGCTCTTCAACATTCACACCGGCGGCTGGGACGACGGCCTGCTGCGCCTGCTGTCGATTCCGCGCGCGGTGCTGCCGCGAGTGGTGGCATCAAGCGGCGTGGTGGCCGAAACTGCCGGCGAGTTGTTTGCCGCGCGCATTCCGATCGCAGGCATCGCCGGCGATCAGCAGGCGGCGCTGTTCGGGCAGCGCTGCGTCGCGCCCGGCATGGTCAAAAATACCTACGGCACGGGTTGCTTCATGCTGATGCATACCGGCGGCAAGCCGGTGCACTCGCGCAACAAGTTGCTGACGACGACTGCGTGGCGCATCGGCGGCGCGGACGAATATGCGCTTGAAGGCAGCGTGTTCATCGCCGGCGCGGTTGTGCAATGGCTGCGCGACAGTCTCGGCATCATCAGGACTTCAGGTGAGGTTGAAATGCTTGCCGCGAGCGTGCCTGACAACGGCGGCGTGTATTTCGTGCCGGCATTTGCCGGTCTGGGCAGTCCGCATTGGGATCCCTATGCGCGCGGCACGATGGTCGGGTTGACGCGCGGCACCGGTGCGGCGCATATCGCGCGCGCGGCGCTCGAAAGCATCGCCTACCAGACCGCCGATGTGCTGCGCGCGATGGAGGCGGATGCCGGCATCACGTTGAGCGAACTGCGTGTGGACGGCGGCGCGACGCAAAATGACTTGCTGATGCAGTTTCAGGCGGACGTGCTCGGCGTGCGCGTGGTGCGGCCGAAGGTATTCGAGACGACCGCGCTGGGCGCCGCCTACCTTGCGGGCCTGGCGGTTGGTTACTGGAAAGATGCCGGCGAGATTTCGGCGCAGTGGCAGACTGACCGCATGTTTGAGCCGGCAATGCCGCGGACCGAGGCCGCGCGGCTCATGGCGGGATGGAGCAAGGCGCTCGCCCGCGCCAAACAATGGGCGGGAGACGGCTGAGTTATTGATTCACGTGCACGAACTCAGTGACCTTTGTGTGCGCTGCGCCACAGCCTTATGCGCGAAGCAAGGAATGAAAAGCCGAGCAGCCTGAATACGCGACTCGAGCCCGCGGCGATTTTCGCGGAATAAATCATGACGAAGAACAGGGCAAGCACCACGCCGTCTATGATGATCAGCGCATCGCCAAATTCAGGAGTCATTATCCCGGGCAGAACTCCAATAGCCATAATTACCCTTGCCTTTTATTGTTGCAAACACACATATCACTAGAAATCGTCATTTAAAAGTATACTATAATTTAATCATATAGTTAAGTAATATTTTACAAGTCCATCGCGCCGATAGCAGGCATTGACTGCTGCGTTGCACTAAAGTCCGGCGCAAATCGTGTCAGCAACCAACGGTGACCAGCGGAAAATCCGCCGTTAATTGCCGCGGCAGCGACCTGCGGGACGGGCGCGGATTTCGGGTATCGTCGTTGAGCCCCGTGTATTTTTTATGCGAGTTTGAGCATGACTGAAACCACCGATTATCTCGACACGCTGAGCCGCTTTGCGTGCGAAACGCGGCTCGATGACGTACCCCTCGCAGTGCGCGAGCGGTGCCGGGTGATCATTGCCGATTCGCTTGCGGTGATGGCCGCCGGCATGCAGGAGCCGGAAATGCGCGCGCTGGTGGCGAACCAGGTACCGCGCGTCGCCGGCGGCCATGCGTCGGTCATCGGCAGCGGCAGGCGCTGCAATCCGCTCGATGCGGCGCTGCTCAACGCGACGGCCGGCGTGTGGCTCGAACTCGACGAGGGAAATTTCAACACCAACGGCCACCCCGGCATACACGTGATTCCCGCGGCGCTCGCGCATGCGCAGGAGCACGCCGTGTCAGGCGCCGATTTTTTGGCGGCAGCCATACTCGGTTATGAAGTCTGCGGACGCATCGGCGGCGCCTACCAAATGAAAACCATCGTGCAGCCGCACGGCACCTACGGTGTCATCGGCGCCGCGATTGCGGTCGGCAGGATGTGTGGCTTCAATGTGGCGCAGATGCGCGAGGTTATCAACATCGCGGCGTCCACCCCGATGGGCGGCAACCGGCAGACCATGCGCGACGGCGCGACGGTGCGCAACTACTACGCTGGTCACGGCAATTTCACCGGGCAGATGGCGGTGCGTCTCGTGCAAGCGGGATTTACCGGGCCGGTTGACGCGCCCAGCGTGACGTATGGCCAGTTGCTCGCTGATGACTTCAAGCCCGCGCAGGTGATCGCGGATCTGGGGCGCGAATGGACCCTCGCCAACGGCTATATCAAACTCTATCCGAGCGGCCGCTACGTGCATTCGGCGATCGACGCCTTGCTCGACGCGCTCGCCAATGCGCCCGGCGGACGTGTCGCGCTCGCGAGCATCGAGCGGGTCGAAGTGCGCGGCTACAAGATGGTCGCGTATCTTGGCGAGCGGCGTCCGCGCACCCTGTTCGGCACGCGTTTCTCGGTGCCGTTTTCGATCGCGACCATAATTTTCCACGGCCGTGCCGATCTTGATGTGTTCGGCGCGCAGGCCTTCGCGAACAATGACATCATGGAACTCGCGACGCGCGTGGAAGTCAGCGAAGTGCCGGAATTTACCACTGTCTTTCACGACCGGCAGATCGTCGAACTCAGTATCGTCTGCAAAGACGGCAAGCGATATCCGGGACGCTGCGAAGTTACCCGGGGCGAGCCCGGCAATCCGCACGCGCCGGGCGCTATCGAGAAAAAATATCATCAGCTCGCAGCGCCGGTGTGGGGCGAGCAACCGGCGCGCGACGTTTATGCGGGATGCATGAAGATGGAGACTATCCCGGACCTGCGCGCGTTCTGCACCGGATTGAATCTATAATGGCGGAAACTGATTTATCCAGGCTCAGGATCGACCGCGGTGCGGCGCCTGCGTCGACTGCGCCGCGGCGCCGCCGGAACAAGTGGCTGATCGCCGCATTGGTTGTCGCGGCAATTGCCGCCGCTGTTGCAATGCGCAGCATGACGGCGCCGATCAGCGTGGAGCCGGTGACGGTTTCGATGGCGTATCCATCGCAATCGTTCACGGTGCTCAACGCCACGGGTTACGTGGTCGCGCAGCGCAAGGCGGCGATTGCGTCAAAGGCGACCGGCCGGCTCGAATGGCTCGGCGTGCGCGAAGGCTCGCGCGTCAGGCAAAACGAGATCGTCGCGCGGCTTGAAAACCGCGACGTCACGGCGACGCTTGATCAGGCGGCGGCGGGCATCAAGCTCGCGCAGGCCAACCTCGAACAGGGGATGGCGGAATTGAACGAGACCGAGCGCAATTTCAACCGCTCGCGCGATCTCCTGGCGAAAAACTTCGTCTCGCAGGCGGCGCACGACACGGCAGTGTCCCGCTACGAAAAGGCGAAATCGGCGATCAGCGGCTACCAGGCTTCCATCAGCGTGGCGCAGGCCAATCACCGGGCGGCACAGGTCGGCGTCGAGCAGACGCTGATCCGTGCGCCGTTCGACGGCGTGGTGCTGACCAAGAACGCGAACGTCGGAGACGTCATCACGCCGTTCTCATCGGCGGTCGGCTCGCAGGCGGCGGTGGTGACCATGGCCGACATGTCGACGCTCGAAGTCGAAGCCGATGTGTCGGAGTCGAATCTGGGCAAGGTCAAGCCCGGCGACCCGTGCGAAATCCAGCTCGACGCATTGCCCGACGTGCGGTTTCGCGGACGCCTGCTGCGGATGGTGCCGACGGTCGACCGCGCCAAGGCGACCGTGATGGCAAAAATCCGCTTCAACGAGCTGGATCCGCGCATCCTGCCGGAAATGAGCGCGAAAGTTTCGTTTCTGGCGCGGGAATTGGCGGAAGGCGAACGCACCGCGCGCACGGTATTGCAGCCCGCGGCGATCACGCAGCGTGACAGCAAAAGCGTCGTATTTTTGATCAAGGACGACAAGGTTATCCAGACTCCGGTAGAAACCGGTGCGAAGATTGGTGAACTGGTCGAAATCCGCGCAGGCGTGAAGTCGGGCGACAAGGTCGTGCTGCGGCCGTCCGATAAATTGCACGACGGCGCGCGCGTCGCGCTGCCCACCAAGTAGATCTTGAACCGCAAAGGACGCGAAGGACGCAAACGAAATGCAAAGTCGAATCTGAAACTGCAGGTGAATGCCAATAGATACTGTGGCTGCCCTTGTTTTTGGATTTCACTGCCGATCTTGACGTCCTTCGCGTCCTTTGCGGTTAAAGAGTTTTTCATATGAATCAAAATACGCAGCCCGTCGTCGAGATCAGGAATCTCGTCAAATCCTACCGCCGCGGCGGTCAGGTCGTGCCAGTGCTGACCGACATTACGTTCGATATTGCCGCCGGCGATTACGTTGCGCTGATGGGGCCTTCGGGTTCGGGCAAGAGCACGTTGCTCAATCTGATCGCCGGCATCGATAAACCGGATAGCGGCATGTTGCGCGTCGGCGGCGTCGACATCACAGTGCTCGACGAAGCGGCGCTCGCCGCCTGGCGCTAGCGCAACGTCGGTTTCATCTTCCAGTTCTACAATCTGATGCCGGTGCTGACCGCATTCGAGAACGTCGAGCTGCCGCTCTTGTTGACCGATCTGTCGTCACGCGAGCGTGACGAGCACGTGACGGCGGCATTGTCCATGGTGGGACTGGCCGACCGCATGGAGCATTTTCCGTCGGAGCTGTCGGGCGGACAGCAGCAGCGTGTAGCCATCGCGCGCGCGATCATCAGCGATCCGACGATCCTGGTTGCGGACGAGCCGACGGGGGATCTCGACCGCGTAGCGGCGGAAGTCGTATTGAATTTGATGGACCGCCTGAACCGCGAGCTCGGCAAGACCATCATCATGGTGACGCACGATCCGCATTCCGCGGAAAAGGCGCATACGGTGCGCCATCTCGACAAAGGCGAGTTGAGGCAGGCGTAACGCAGGATTCGGGATTCAGGATTCAGAAAAACAGCCTAATTCCCGAATCCCGAATCCCGAATCCTGCACTTATGTACTATTTCAAACTGATCATTCGCAATGCGCTGCGGCACAAGCTGCGCACCGGGCTGACGGTTCTCGGCATCGTGGTCGCGATCCTTGCCTTCGGGCTGCTGCGCACGGTGGTCGACGCCTGGTATGCGGGTGCGGAGGCGGCCTCGAAAACGCGCCTGGTGACGCGCAATTCCATCTCGCTGGTGTTTTCGCTGCCGTTAACCTACGCGTCCAGAATCAGGCAGATCGACGGCGTCAAGGCGGTGTCGCACGCGAACTGGTTTGGCGGCGTTTACGTGACCGAGAAGAATTTCTTCCCGCAGTTTGCGGTGCAGGCCGCGACTTATTTCGACCTCTACCCGGAATTCGTCGTGCCGCCGGATCAGATGCGCGAGTTTATGCGTGATCGCAAGGGCGCGCTGGTCGGACGCAAGCTCGTTAATACCTACGGGTTCAGGATCGGCGACGCGGTCAGCCTGCGCGGCACCATATTTCCGGGCACCTGGGAATTCGTGGTGCGCGGCATCTACGACGGGGCGGAAGCGAAGACCGACACCTCGCAGTTTTTTTTCCAGTGGGATTACCTGAACGAAACCTTGAAAAAAGCGGCGCCGCGGCGCGCGAATTCCGTCGGCGTTTATATTATTTCTCTTGCCAGTTCGGACCGCGCGGCCGAAGTGGCTGCCGCGGTGGACAAAACGTTCAAGAACTCGCTGGCCGAAACACTGACCGAGACCGAGCAGGCGTTTCAGCTCGGCTTCGTGTCGATGACAGAGGCGATCGTGGTCGCGATCAAGATCGTGTCGTTTCTTGTGATCTTCATCATCATGGCGGTGATGGCGAACACCATGGCGATGACCGTCCGTGAACGCATGGCCGAGTATGCGACGTTAAAGGCGCTGGGGTTCGGACCGCGGCATCTGACCGTGTTGATTTTTGGTGAATCGCTGGCGATTGCCGGTTTCGGCGCGGCGATCGGTATCGCACTCACGTTTCCGGTCGCGGACAAATTCGGCAAGGCGCTGGGCAGCCTGTTTCCCGTGTTCAACGTCAATCCCGAAACGATCTATATGCAGATTGCGGCAAGCCTGAGCGTGGGCGTGATTGCCGCGCTGGTTCCGTGCGTGAGGGCCGCGCGTATCCGCATCGTCGACGGGTTGCGCAGCATCGGCTGATGAAAATCCCGTTTTCCTATACGTTTCGCAACCTGTGGGCACGCAAGCTGACTACACTTCTGACCGCCGGCGGCATGGCGCTCGTCGTATTCGTGTTCGCGACCGTGCTGATGCTCGAGGAAGGATTGCGCAAGACGCTGGTCGAGACCGGTTCGTACGATAACGTGGTTCTGATCCGCCGCTCGGCGCAGACCGAAGTGCAAAGCGCGATTGACCGCGCGCAGGCGGCGCTCATTGAAAGCCAGCCCGAAGTCGCGTTCGGTGCGGACGGCGAGCGTATGGTGTCGAAGGAGACGGTGGTGCTGGTCAATCTCAACAAGCGCGATTCGGAGAAGCCGACCAACGTCATGATCCGCGGAGTGGGGCCGCACGGTCTGGCCCTGCGCCCGCAGGTTCATATCGTCGAAGGCCGCATGTTTCGGCCCGGTGCGTCGGAAATCGTTGCCGGCCGCAATGCGGCGGAACGATTTAAAGGCGCGGGAATCGGCGAGACGCTGTGGTTCGGTCAGCGCGAATGGCGGGTCGTCGGCACGTTTGATGCCGGCAACAGCGGTTTCGACTCCGAAATCTGGGGCGATGCGGAACAATTGATGCAGGCGTTCCGGCGTTCGATTTATTCCGTGCTCGTGCTGAAGCTCAGCGATCCCGCCCGCTTCCCTGAGTTGAAGGCGCGTCTCGAAAGCGATCAGCGGCTGACGGTCGAGGCCAAGCGGGAGACCGCTTTCTATGCCGATCAGTCGGAAGTGCTGGCGAATTTCATCCGCTATCTGGGCCTCACGCTGTCGATTATTTTTTCGGTCGGCGCCGTGATTGGCGCGATGATCACGATGTATGCGTCAGTCGCCAGCCGCACAGCGGAGATCGGAACGTTGCGCGCGCTCGGGTTCCGTCAGCGCAGCGTGCTGGCGGCGTTCCTGCTCGAAGCGGTGCTGTTGGGACTGGTGGGCGGCTGTGCCGGCCTGTTCCTTGCATCGTTCATGCAGTTGTTCACGATCTCGACCATGAACTGGCAATCGTTTTCCGAGCTTGCGTTCAGCTTTACGCTGACGCCCGCGATTACGGTCAAGACGCTCGCGTTTGCGCTTGTCATGGGCGTCGTGGGCGGGTTCCTGCCCGCAATCCGCGCCGCGCGGCTCAGCATCATCGACGCCCTGCGCGCCGCCTGAGATCGTTAGCGCAGGACGCCTGCGACCGGCGGTGAGCTGCGCGTCACCGGCTCGATGGTGCCCATGTGAAATTTGTAGTCGCCCGCCTGGCGGTCGCTGTAATAATGCGTCAGCGTATTGCGCACGGTGGCAAATGCGAGTCGCTCCCACGGGATATCGCGTTCGGCAAACAGTGTTGCTTCGAGGGTTTCGGCACCGGCGCTGAAGCCGAGGTCGAGTAAGCGCGCGCGAAACAGAATGTAGACTTGGTTGATGTGCGGGATGTTGTAGAGCGCATAGAGCTGACCGACTTCGACGCGCGCGTTCGCTTCCTCGAGCGTTTCGCGCGCCGCGCCCTGGAAAGTGGTTTCGCCGTTTTCCATGAATCCGGCGGGCACCGTCCACAGGCCATGGCGCGGCTCAATCGCGCGCCGGCACAACAGGATTTTGTCTTCCCATTCGGGGATGCAGCCGACGATCATGCGCGGATTCTGGTAGTGGATGGCGTGGCAGGCACTGCACACAAAGCGCGGCAGCGTGTCGCCTTCGGGTATGCGCAGATCTACGGTTGCGCCGCAATTGCTGCAGAATTTCACGGGGGATGGCTTTTTTGACAGTTGCGCACGACAGGTACTATACGGCAATCGACCTTGATTGAAAATTGGCGCACCGTGCGTTTTCGTGGTTGCCCCGTTTCGCACCAAAGCCTCATGTATGGCACATACTGTTTTAGCGGCGCATGATATTATTGATAACGTATCTGAACGTTTTGGGCGCAGAGCGCCCGGCATGAGCTTTAAAAGAGAGTCGTTGATCACTTAATTGGAGATGCAAAATGAGCGACACACTTAAATTGATCGTGGTCGGCGGGGTGGCGTTGATTGTCGGCGCCGCGGGCGGTGGCGGCTACGGCATGATGCAGGTCGACGAGGTCACGCAGAAACTGATGGCGGCGACCCAGGAAAAAGATCAGGCGGTGCAAAATGCGAATCGCCTGCGCAAGCTGAGCGACGAGGCGGCCAGGAAATACGGCAAGGATCTCGGCAAACTCATAACGGTGGTGGGCGCCCCCGCGCCGGCCGCACCGGTCACCGGACAGCCGGCCGCCGCACCCGCTGCCGACGATGGCGCGAAGACGATTGACAGCGCCCGCGCGGTCCTCGCATTGCGGGATGGATTCCGCGCATCGCTCGATGGTGTGCGCGCGTCGATGAATTCTGAAATGGATGAGCTGGCAGCCGAACTCGGTAATGCGACGCCGGAGGCCGCCAAAATCAAAGGCCTGCTCGACAGCCTCAAGCAAAACTGGCCGGAGAAGGAAAAGAACATGCAGGCCGCGACCCAGAGGCTGCTGGTCGATCTTGGCCTCACGCAAGCGCCTGCGGCGCCTAAACCGGCCGCTGCTCCGCCGCCCGCCGCGGCAGCCCCGGCGCCGGCTGAAACCAAGAAGTAACACTGAACGCTCGCGGCGCGCCGCACGCTGCGCCGTTGTCGTTATGGCGGCCGCGTCGACTTGCGCGATCGGTATCAGCCGGTCGCGTTTGGCCCTGGCGATACCTGCTCAATCGCAGCGCCGGTCTGCTTGAAGGGCGTGCGCTCGTTTAATTCGTCGAGATAGATCGCAACGCCGCGCGTTTCCCGTTGCAGGAATTCCTCGATTGCGGAGGAAAATTGTGGATGCGCGAGCCAATGTGCGGAGTGCGTCGGCACCGGCATCAATCCGCGCGCGATCTTGTGCTCGCCCTGCGCGCCGCCTTCGAAGGTTGCGATGCGGTTCGCGATGCAATATTCGATCACCTGGTAGTAACACGTTTCAAAATGCAGCGACGGATGATGTTCGAGCGCGCCCCAATAGCGACCGCACAGGCGACTGCCGTTGTGGATGTTGAGGGATGCCGCAATCGATTGTCCGTTGCGCATGGCAACGATAAGCTGCAGATTTTCCGGCATGCCGCGGCCGATCGCGCGGAAGAAATCGAGATCGAGGTACGGCGTCGAGTGATGTTGGCGGTAGGTTGAACGGTAGCAGCGGTTGAAAAATGTCCACAACTGATCGGTGATCGCCGCACCGGGAAACCAATCGAAAATGATGCCGGCATCGCGTACACGGCGCCGCTCCTGCTTGATTTTCTTGCGCTTGTCATGATTGAAAGTGGCGAGGAAGCCGTCAAAATCGGCGTAGCCGTCGTTGCGCCAGTGAAATTGTACGCCATGGCGCAGCGCCAGTCCACGATCACACATGTCGCCAGCCTCCCTGGCCGTCGGATACAGGCAGTGTAACGACGAGACGCGTGTTTCGCGGGCGAGTTGAAGCGCGGCGTCGATGAGCAGGTGGCGCCGCTCGGCAGTGTCCGCAATCGCGCGGTTGCCGGTCACCGGGGTAAACGGCACTGCGCTCAGCAATTTGGGGTAATAAGGCAGCCCATGACGCTGATAGGCGTCGGCCCATGCCCAATCGAACACGTATTCACCGTACGAATGCGATTTCACGTAAAGCGGCATGGCGCCGGCGAAAGCGCCGTTTTCGCGCAGGATCAGGAAACGCGGCGCCCAGCCGGTCGCCGCACTCGCACAACCCGTTTCGTGCAGCGCATGCAGGAATTCGTGCCGCAGAAACGGATCGTCGCCGGCGAGCCGGTTCCACTCGTGTGCGGGGACGCCGGCGATGGAGTCGCAGACTTCGACGGTCGGTGGGGACGGTTTCAAGGGGCGTATTTAATCGCGCGCTTAGGGCGAACGGTGGGCTGATGATATAACGGTGGGCTGATGATATATTAGCGCGATGAAAATCGCGATTGCTCAAATCAACTGCACGGTCGGGGACCTCGCGGGCAACGTTGCGCGCATACTCGACTTCATTCAACGCGCGCGCATGCAGTCGGCCGATTTGCTGGTGACGCCCGAACTCGCGCTGTGCGGCTATCCGCCCGAAGACCTGTTGTTGCGCGACGATTTTTACCGCAACTGCGATACGGCGCTGCGCGAGCTTGCCGCGCGCGTCGAAGGCATCACGGCCGTCGTCGGGCATCCGCGCCAGATAGGGCGCAAACGTTACAACGCGGCCTCGGTTATTCAGGATGGCCGCATTGTCGCCACCTACCACAAACATACACTGCCGAACTACACGGTATTCGACGAAAAACGGTATTTCGATGTCGACGATAAACCGTGCATCGTCGAGGTCGGCGGTATTAAATTCGGCATCAACATTTGCGAGGATACGTGGGGCAGGCAGGGCCCCTTGCTCGCGAATCCCGGCGCGAACGGCAAGCAACCCAATCCGGGCGTTAACCAGCGCGCCGCGGCGTGGGACGCGGCGGCGCCGCGTGCGGCGCGTGACGCCGGCGCGCAGGTGCTGCTGGTGCTCAACGCGTCGCCCTACCATCTGCGCCAGCAGCATACGCGGTATGACGTGATGCGCGAACGTGTCGCCGAGAACGGCATGCCGATGATTTACGCGAACATGGTCGGCGGTCAGGATG
>JANNPG010000169.1:0-11408 GCA_031399805.1 Betaproteobacteria bacterium
AGATTCGGCTGCAGCGCATCCTTCAGGAGCACCGTCATCGCGCCGTGCACCTTCAGGTCTTTGGCCAGCACCGGCTTTTGCTCGCGCGTGTAGGCGACGACGATATTTCCGAGGCGCGTCTTCAGGTCCCTGAGGGAATTCGACAGGCAGAATATCGCCATCACCTCGGAGGCGACCACGATGTCGAAGCCGTCCTGGCGCGGATAGCCGTTGCCGGGACCGCCGAGGCCGACCGTGATGTCGCGCAAGGCGCGGTCGTTCATGTCCATCACGCGTTTCCACGCAATGCGCCGCACGTCGATACCGAGCGCGTTACCGTGGTGGATATGATTGTCGAGCGCCGCGGCCAACAGGTTGTTGGCCAGTGCGATCGCGTTGAAGTCGCCGGTAAAGTGCAGATTGATGTCTTCCATCGGCACGACCTGCGCGTAACCGCCGCCGGCAGCGCCGCCCTTGACGCCGAACACCGGCCCCAGGCTCGGCTCGCGCAGGCAGATCACCGCTTTCTTGCCGATTTTGTTCAGCGCATCGCCGAGACCGACGGTGGTGGTGGTCTTGCCCTCGCCGGCGGGAGTCGGACTGATCGCGGTCACCAGGATCAACTTGCCGTCTTTTTTCCTGGCCAGGCTGTCGACGTATTCGAGCGACACCTTCGCCTTGTAATGGCCGTACGGCACGAGGTGGTCTTCAGGTATGCCCAGCTTGTCGGCAACCGTGGTGATGCGCTGCATCTTTGCGGCTTGCGCGATTTCAATGTCCGATAACGCCATGATGCTCCACCCCTGACAGAATTTATGAAGACTGAAAGCTATTATATTTTCCGCAGCCAGGCTGCGGACTGGGGAATATAGGCCGCGAATCCCGTTTCGGCCTTGACCGCAGTCAATTTTCTGCCCCGGTTATTCGGCTTTGACCTGCGCTTCCCTGAACACCTTTCCCCATTTTACGCGCTCGGCCGCGAGATAGCGCGTGAACTCGCCCGGCGTATCGGCGATCGGTTCGAATGCGTTCTGCAATAATTTCTCCCGCCATGACCGGCGCCAAAACCATCACGCCAGCAGCCAGCGCGGCCACGCGAAGAGTTCCCGCGGCATTCCGCCGAACGAGCATGCGATTGGCGACACGGTCAGCCGCGATAAACCGGCGCGGGCCGGGTGAGAAACGACAGCAGGATGTGATACGCAATGGCGTAATTGACGGCCTTCGTGCTGTTGTGCGCGATGCCCGGCATCACCGCGAACTGCTTGTCGGGGTTCGGCAACAGCCTGAAAAAATCGAGCAAATCTTCCATCGACGCGATGCCGTCGTACTGGCCGCGCATGATGAGCGTCGGCGCGGTGATTTTCGCGGGATCCACGAGCGGCAGCTTCGAGCACATATCGACATAGGTGCCGGTGGGCACGGACTCGTCGAGCGCGAGTATTTGTTCGGCATAGGCGTCGATCACCGCCGGGTCCGCTCCCCCGTCGTGGTCGCGCGTAAACATGCTATTGACGAACGCGCGGTCGATCTTGCGCCGGTTGCCGGCGCGATATTCGGGCAGCTTTTTCGCGCGCTCGGCGAGCGTCGGACTGCCCTTGCCGGTCCATACGAAAGCGCTTAAGACCAGCCGCGCGACGCGTTCCGGATGACGCTCGGCATAAAGTGCGGTGCGCAACGCGCCTGACGAACTGCCGTAGAACAGAAATTTTTCAGTGCCGCGCGCACCGACGATGTAATCGATCGCAGCCTCCAGATCGTCCGCGCCGTTTGCCACATCGCAGTTGATATCGCGATGCTTGGACGAGCGCCCGTAGCCCTCCATATCGAGGCACCACGTATCGAACCCGCGGCGCGCAAACCAGTCCATCATCGAGGCATCCGGCCGGCCCGGCATCTGAAAATCGAAACCCGGCGTCGACGCCATCGACGAGCCGTGCACGAACACCAGTGTGCCGCGGCTGGGTTGCGCGGGCGAGCGCTTTTCCCAAAGGAAAAGTTTTACGTCGCGCTTGTGCGCCCGGTGTTCCTGGCCGATGATCGCTGCGCTTGTCTGGTCCAATGCAGTTGCCCGGCGGTTATCGCTAGGCCGTAGCGAGCGACTTGATCGCCACGCCGCCGCCGTAACTCGAACGCGGTGTCAGCTCGCCGCCGCGCATGACCTTCACCGCGCAGTACTTGAACTCCGGAATCTTGCCGAACGGATCGAGCGCGGGGTTGGTGAGCAGGTTCGCCGCCGCCGCTTCGTAAAAACAAAACGGGATGAACACCGCGCCGCGCGGCGTGCCGTCGTCGGCCCGCGCGTACAGCGAGATGATGCCGCGCCGCGACTCGACCGTGATCACGTCGCCGGGTTGGGCGCCGATGGCGTCGAGATCAAGCGGGTGCAATGACGCGACCGGCTCGGGTTCGATCGCATCGAGGATAGTGGCGCGCCGGGTAATGGCGCCGGTGTGCCAGTGCTCGAGTTGGCGGCCGGTGATCAGCACGAACGGAAACTCCTTGTCCGGCTGTTCGGCGGCGGGAATGATGTCGGCGGGCACGAGTTTCGCGCGCCCGGTCGGGGTGGGGAATTTGTCGATGAAAACCACCGGCTCGCCGGGGTCCCCCTCCTTCTCGCACGGGTAGGTGACGCACGACTCCTGTTCGAGCCGCTCCCACGTAATGCCGGCGATCGAGTTCATGGCCTTGCGCATTTCATTGAACACGTCGCGCGCGCCGTCGTAGTTGCAGTTGAGGCCCATGCGGCGCGCGATCTCCTGGATGATCCACAGGTCGGGCTTGGCGTCGCCCGGCGCATCGAGCGCCTGGCGGCCCAGTTGCACCATGCGGTCGGTGTTGGTCACGGTGCCGGTTTTCTCGGGCCATGCGGTGGCCGGCAGAATGACGTCCGCGTAATAACACGTTTCGGTGAGGAATATCTCCTGCACCACCAGGCACTCGAGTTTGGCGAGCGCCTCGCGCGCATGATGCGCGTCGGGGTCCGACATCGCGGGGTTTTCGCCCATGATGTACATGCCGCGGATCTCGCCTTTGTGCACCGCGTCCATGATTTCCACCACCGTCAGTCCCGGCTGCGGATCGAGTTCGGTTCCCCACAATTTTTCGAAGCGCGCGCGCGCTGCGGGATCGTCCACGCGCTGATAATCGGGAAACACCATCGGGATCAGTCCCGAGTCGGATGCGCCCTGCACGTTGTTCTGGCCGCGCAACGGATGCAGGCCGGTGCCGGGACGGCCGATCTGGCCGGTCATCATGCACAATGCGATCAGGCAGCGCGCGTTGTCGGTGCCGTGGATATGCTGGGAGATACCCATGCCCCCACAGAATCATCGAGCTCTTCGCTTTCGCGTACAAACGCGCGACTTCTTTAATGGTGCCGGCGGGAATGCCGCACACCGGCGCCATCGCTTCCGGACTGTAATTGGCGACGTTGCGCTTCAATTCCTCATAACCGATGGTGCGGCTGCGAATAAAATCCTCGTCGACCAGCCCTTCGTGCACGATGGTGTGCATCATCGCGTTCAAGAGGCCGACGTCGGTGTCCGGTTTGAACTGCAGGAAATGCGCGGCATGCCGCGCCAGATCGCTGCGCCGCGGATCGGCGATGATCAGCTGGGTGCCGTTTCTGACCGCGTTCTTGATCCAGGTTGCCGCAACCGGGTGGTTCGATGTCGGGTTGGCGCCGATCACGAACACCACTTCCGCATTCGCAACATCGTTGACCTGGTTTGAGACCGCTCCGGAATTCACTCCCTCCATCAAGGCGGCGACGCTGGAGGCGTGACAGAGACGCGTGCAGTGATCGACGTTGTTGCTGCCGAAGCCGGTGCGCACGAGCTTCTGGAACAAGTACGCCTCTTCGTTGCTGCCTTTCGCCGAGCCGAACCCGCACAGCGCTTTCCTGCCCGTTCTTGCGCCGTCGCGGTCGCGAATCCGTTTGAGCCCGCCCGCGGCGAGATCGAGCGCCTCGTCCCACGTCGCCTTGCGGAAATATTCGAGCGGATGGGCCGGGTCCATCGCAAACTCCGCCGACTTCGGCATGCCGGGTTTGCGGATCAGGGGTTGCGTCAGGCGTTGCTTGTGGGTCACGTAGTCGAAGCCGTAACGGCCTTTGACGCACAGGCGGTTGTGGTTCGACGGCCCGTCGCGGCCGTCAACCGACAGTATCTTGTTGTCCTTGATGTTGTAGGTGAGCTGGCAGCCGACCCCGCAGTACGGGCACACCGAGTGCACCTCTTTGTCGGGTTTGATCATGCCGACGTTGCGCGCCGGCATCAACGCGCCGGTCGGGCACGCCTGCACGCACTCGCCGCAGGCAACACAGCTCGAGTCGCCCATCGGATCGTCAAGGTCGAAGACGATTTTCGAATGCTCGCCGCGGAACGCGTAGCCGATCACGTCGTTGACCTGCTCCTCGCGGCATGCGCGCACGCAGCGCGTGCACTGAATGCACGAATCGAGGTGCACCGTCATGCCGAAGTGCGACAGATCGGCCGCGGGCTGGTGGCGCGCCGCGAATCGCGGCTTGCCGACCTTCAACTTGCCCGCCCACTGATCGAGCTCGGAATTGAGCGTGTAGCGTTCCCTGGGCATATCGGACAACAGCAGTTCGAGCACCATTTTCTGCGACGCGACCGCGCGCGCGCTGTTCGTCGTCACTTCCATGCCCGGCGCGGGCTGGCGGCAGCACGCGGGTGCCAACACCCGCTCGCCCTTGATCTCGACCATGCATGCGCGGCAGTTGCCGTCCGGCCGCATGCCTTCCTTGTAGCAAAGGTGCGGTATCTCGACGCCCACGCGCTTGGCCGTCTGGATGATCGTTTCGTGGCCGTAGCCGATCACGTCCTTGCCGTCTAATTTGAATTCGACCGGCATCGCTTCAAATTCCTGTTTGCTCATCGCAGTCATGATTTAACCCCAAAAGCCTCACCGCAAAGGGCGCGAAGGATTCTTTTCAATACCCCCTTGAGGGGTACGCAAAGGTTCGCAAAGGAACATACGAATTTTTTTCGCATTTTTCCTTGGCGTCCTTGGCGTCCTTGGCGGTTCAAGATTTTTTACTCGATTTCATGCCCAAAATGCTTGACCACGCAACGCACCGGGTTGGGCGCCGCCTGACCGAGTCCGCATATCGATGCGTCCGCCATGGCGCCCGAAAGCTCCTCGAGCAACGGCTTATCCCACTTCGCGGCCTGCATCAGGTTGAGCGCCTTGGCGGTGCCGACGCGGCACGGCGTGCACTGGCCGCACGATTCATCGGCGAAAAATTTCATCAGGTTGCGCGCCGCCGCGCTCGCCGTGTCGTGATCGGACAGGACGATCACCGCGGCCGAACCGATGAAACAGCCGTGCGGCTGCAGCGTGTCGAAATCCAGCGGTATATCGCCCATGCTCGCCGGCAGTATGCCGCCCGAAGCGCCGCCCGGCAGGTAGGCGTAGAACTTGTGCCCGGGCAGCATACCGCCGCAATGCTCATTGATCAGCTCTTTGACGGTGATGCCCGCGGGCGCCAGGTGCACGCCCGGTTTGCTGACGCGGCCCGACACCGAGAACGAGCGCAGTCCCTTGCGGCCGTGACGGCCGTGACCGGCGAACCAGTTCGCACCTTGGTCGAGAATGTCGCGCACCCAGTAGAGCGTTTCCATGTTGTGTTCGAGCGTCGGGTAGCCGAACAACCCGACCTGCGCGACGTAGGGGGGCCTCAACCGCGGCATGCCGCGCTTGCCTTCGATCGATTCGATCATCGCCGACTCTTCGCCGCAGATGTAGGCGCCGGCGCCGCGCCGCAAATGGATCGGCGGCAGCGGGCACGGCGGATTTTTTTTGAGCGCCGCGATTTCGCGTTCGAGTATCGCGCGGCAACCCGCGTACTCGTCGCGCAGATAAATATAGACCTCGGAAATCTGCGTCGTCCATGCCGCGATAACCATGCCTTCGAGAAAGCGGTGCGGATCGCGCTCGAGGTAGTAGCGGTCCTTGAATGTTCCAGGCTCGCCTTCGTCGATATTGATCGCCATCAAACGCGGCGCGCGCTCGCCGCGCAGAATGCGCCACTTGCGGCCGGCCGGAAAACCGGCGCCGCCCAGACCGCGCAGGCCCGATGCTTCCATCGTCTTCAAGATGTCTTCGGCGTCGCGCTTTCCCGCCAGGCATGCGGCGGCGATTTTGTATCCGCCGCGCTTGCGATACTCGTCAAAACCGATGTACTTGGCGACCGCACAGCGGGTATTTTTCGCCGCCACCTGCGCCTGGACCTTGTCGACGGTTGCGTGCGCGACCGGGTTCTGGCCGACCACCGCCGCGGGCGCCTGTTCGCAGCGCCCGATGCACGGCGCCGGTATCACCCGCACCTTCGCGCCGAGCGTGGCCCGTAGTTTCGCGAGCAGCGTTGGCGCGCCCGCGAGTTCGCACGACAGCGAATCGCAAACCCGCACCGTCAGCGCCGGTGGAACCGCGTCGCCTTCCTTGATCACGTCGAAATGATGATAGAACGTCGCGACCTCGTAAACTTCGGTGGTGGCGAGCGCCATCTCGCGCGCGAGCGCCACGATGTGCGCGGCTGAAATGCACCCGTAGCGATCCTGAATCCTGTGCAGATGCTCGATCAAGAGGTCGCGCCGGCGGGGTGCTGCGCCGAGCAGCGCCTGAATTTCGGCTACTGCCGCGGCGTCTACCGGACGGCCCTTGAGCTTGCCGCGTTTGTTATTGGTGCTTGCTCCGTCCAACGGTCAGTCCTCCGGTTTCGATGACTGTGCGCCAGAAAACAGCAGCGCGCCATAGCGAAACAAAATGCGCCCGAATCGATGGGCGCAAAATTAATCGATTCAATGCAGCGAGTACGATGCCACCGCCTACTTCAATACCGATTTGAGCAGCTTGCCCATCTCCGCCGGATTGCGCGTGACCTTGATGCCGCACTCTTCCATTACAGCCAGTTTCTCCGCCGCAGTGCCTTTGCCGCCGGAGATTATGGCGCCCGCGTGCCCCATGCGCTTGCCCGGCGGCGCGGTGACGCCGGCAATGAAGCCGACGACCGGCTTTTTCATGTTGGCCTTGATCCAGCGCGCGCACTCCTCTTCGTCGGCGCCGCCGATCTCGCCGACCATGATCACGGCTTCGGTCGCGGCATCGTCGTTGAATAGCTGCATGATGTCGATATGCTTCAATCCGTTGACCGGATCCCCACCGATGCCGACGCACGACGATTGACCGAGGCCCTGCTCCATCAATTGCCCAACCGCTTCGTAAGTGAGCGTGCCCGACCGCGACACCACGCCGACCGGGCCTTTCTTGTGGATGTGCCCGGGCATGATGCCGATCTTGAGTTCCTCCGGCGTAATGACGCCCGGACTGTTCGGGCCGACGAGCTTGGTGCGCCTGCCCTGCATCTTGTATTTGGTGCGTATCATGTCGCGCACCGGTATGCCCTCGGTGATGCAGATCACGAGATCGAGGTCGGCGGCGACCGCTTCGTCGATGGCGGCGGCGGCGAACGGCGGCGGCACATAAATCACGGAAACATTGGCACCGGTTTTTTCCTTCGCTTCCTTCACCGTCGCGAAAATCGGTATGCCCTCGTAAGATTCGCCGGGCTTTTTCGGATTGACCCCCGCCACATAGCAGTGCGCTCCGTTCGCGTATTCCTTGCCCATCTTGGTGTGGAACTGGCCGGTCTTGCCGGTGATGCCCTGCGTCATCACGCGCGAGTTCTTGCTGATCAGGATGCTCATGCCGCCACTCCCTGGGCCGCTTTGACTACCTTGGCGGCGGCGTCCGCCATGTTGCTGCCCGATATGATCGGCAGTCCCGATTCGGCGAGTATCTGCTTGCCAAGTTCGACGTTGGTGCCTTCGAGCCGCACGACCAGCGGCACGTTCAGATGCACCTCTTTCGCGGCCGTGACCACGCCCTGCGCGATGACGTCGCACTTCATGATGCCGCCAAAAATATTGACCAGAATCGCCTTGACCGCGGGATTCTTCAACATGATCTTGAAGGCCTCGGTCACTTTCTCGGCCGACGCGCCGCCGCCGACGTCGAGAAAATTGGCGGGGCTGCCGCCGTAGAGCTTGGTGATTTCCATCGTCGCCATGGCCAGGCCCGCGCCGTTGACGAGACAGCCGATGTTGCCGTCAAGCGAGATGTAAGAAAGGTCGAATTTCGACGCCTCGATCTCGGCCGGATCCTCCTCGTCGAGATCGCGCATGGCGACGATGTCGGGATGGCGAAAGAGCGCGTTGTCGTCGAAATTCATTTTTGCGTCGAGCGCGATCACGTCGCCGCCGTTGGTGAGTATCAATGGATTGATCTCGGCGAGCGACGCGTCGGTCGCGTCGAATGCCTTATATAGCCCCTGCAGCGCCGGCCGCGCCCTTGCCACCGATGCTTCGGGTATGCCGATCTCGCGCGCGACGTCGTCCGCTTCGCTGTCTTTCAGCCCGTGCATGGGATCGATGAACACCTTGTGGATTTTTTCCGGCGTCTTGGCTGCAACTTCCTCGATGTCCATGCCGCCCTCGCTGCTCGCCATCAGGCAGACGCGCTGGGTGCCGCGATCCACGACCATGCCGACGTACAGTTCATTCTTGATGTCGGCGCCTTCTTCGATCAGCAGCCGCCGTACCTTTTGTCCCTGCGCGCCGGTCTGATGCGTTCTGAGCATCATGCCGAGAATCTGGCTTGCGTACTGCTTCACTTCAGCGTTCGATTTCGCGAGCTTCACGCCGCCGCCCTTGCCGCGGCCGCCGGCATGGATTTGCGCTTTCACCACCCACACCTTGCCGCCGAGTTTCGTGGCGGCCGCGACAGCTTCATCGACGCTGAAGCAAGCGATGCCGCGCGGAGTGATCACGCCGTATTTGCGCAGAATTTCCTTGGCCTGATATTCATGTATCTTCATCAAAAGCCTTTGCGTAACGCGCAGCCGGACATCGACCAACGAGCGGCGCGCATGGGTAATTCATAACTTAACTGCGGACGCCCGTTATAGCCTTGACCACAGTCAATATTGCGGTTCGGGCCAGGCGATAGGTCCGACCCCGACAGAGCGCCGGCGCATAACGACCCGCGGCATCGCGCGCATCGAACGAACGCGCCGCGCAAGTATAGCCGATTCGATGCCTTGACTTGCCGCGTGACGCGCGCGACTCAGGGCTCGCCGCACGACACGTCTGCAACCGTGCGGCGGGGCAGCCGGTATTCGCGCGCGAGTTGCGTGGGCCCACACTTCGGAGACACGGCTTGCACAGGTATTTTGCGACGCAGCAAGCACCGGCTTCAGATCATTTCGGCGGCCGGGAAGACGCCTGACCCTCTGTGGTTGGACAAAAAAAAGCGCAACCCCTGAGGGTCGCGCTAAGGTTCCACCAAAGGAGGAGGTTTTGGAGGATATACGCCGACACCTGTAAAGATGTCCAACGCAAAAAAATTATGACCGAAAAGAAACCGCTTTGCAAGCGTTTTCTGTTGCGATGCAATATAATTTTCTATCGCCGTATAGAAAATTATAATAATCTAAAAAAAACAATGTGATAGAAGTTTATTGCGATCCGCCAGCCGTAGTCGTGACGACGCGCTAGCGGACGACCATGACGGGAATTTTGGCGTAGGTGAGGACCTTGCGCGTTTCGCTTCCCAGCAGTATAGCCGCCAGGCCCTTGCGTCCATGCGAATGCAAAAGAATCAGGTCGCAATTCTGCGTGTCAGCGGTCTTCACGATCGCCTCGTACGGATGGTCGCTCGTTTCGCACACGGTCTCGCACGGCACGCCCGCTTCACGACACGTTTTCTGAATGAACTCGAGATAAGCTTCGGCGCGGGAACGCGCCTCTTTCTCGATGCGCTCCTCCGTGACAGGATCGAACGCGCCCTCATACGCGATCATCAGGTGATAATCGGGAATCGCATGTATGCCGGTGACCCTGGCACCGTGAAATCTGGCCAGTTCGACGCCGGTACGGATCGCTTTCTGCGACAGCTCGGAACCATCGGTGGGGATCAGGATATGCTTGAACATACGACCCTCCTTAATCAAACCGTCCACTGACCACACTAGCAAACTGGCGCGCGGATATCAAATCAATTGCACGCCCTCGATCTGCGGCCATGTTTAGCGCCGGATAGCGCCCCGCAGCATCGCCCAGCCTCATTATTCGGGCTTGATGCCCGCTTGTGCCACCACCTTGATCCATTTCGCGATCTCGGCGCGGTTGAACTGGTCGTATTCGTCCGGCGTGCTGGCAACCACCTCGGCGCCCTGCTTGCCCAGGTTGTCCTTCACCGCCGCGTCGTTCAGCGCCTTCACAAGCGCAGCGTGGATGCGCTCGACGATGGCGTGCGGCGTGTCCGCCGGCGCAAACAGGCCGAAGCCGCTCGAAACCACGAAACCGGGCAGCCCCGATTCAACCATCGTCGGCGTCTCCGGGGCCGCGGCAGAACGTTGCTTGCCGGTCTGCGCGATCATGCGCAGCCGCCCCGTGCGCACGTGCTGGATCGCCGCCGGCATGCTGGACAACTGCATTTGCACGTGACCGGCGACGAGGTCGACCATCGACGGGCCGCTGCCCTTGTAAGGCACGTGCACGAGCTTGATATTGGCCATCGAGCTCAAGAGTTCGGCGGCGAGATGGCCGACGGTGCCGCTGCCGGCCGTCGAGTAATTGATTTCGCCGGGCCGCGCGCGCGCAATGGCGATGAATTCCTTGACCGTCTTTACAGGCAGCGATGGATGCACAACGAACGCGGTCGGCACGTCGGCAATCAGCGAGATCGGCGTGAAATCCCTGACCGAGTCGTACGGCAGCTTCTTGATCATCGCGGGATTGATGGTATGTGCCGCGGAAACCATCAGAAGCATATAGCCGTCGGGCGCGGCCCTGGCGACGACTTCGGTGCCGATCACGCTGCCGGCGCCGCCGCGATTTTCGACCACGATTTGCTGGCCCATGAACTCCGACATTTTTGGTGTAAAGACACGCCCGATAATGTCGGTGTTGCCGCCCGGCGCAAACGGCACGATCATGCGCACCGGTTTGGCCGGATAACTTTGTGCCCCCGCCGAACCGGCAATCATCAGACAGGCAAACGCGAACGCGGTGATGCGTAATGCATAACTCGTCGACATATCTCCTCCAGACTATTTTTTCGGCGCATTCCGGAACGGCGCTACACGCGCAATCCCGGCTGGTTTGAGCCGTGCTATTCTTGTCGCCGGCCCATTATATATGGCTGCGGCACGCCGGCCAGCATGCTCCGCTTTGAACCTGATCACTGCTGGCCTTAGAGCGCGATTCAAAATGAGACACACCCAATGCTATGGATACGCTTCTTGCGGGGCGTAGCGCAGGCGACTCGCCTGCTTTCGTTGACGGAGCAGGCGAGGTCGCCTGCGCTACCCTTATCTTGAAATGCGCTTTTAATATCGTTAG
>JANNPG010000177.1:0-4654 GCA_031399805.1 Betaproteobacteria bacterium
TCGGCCTGATGAAAGCGGTCAAGCGCTTTGATCCCGAACGTGGCGTACGTCTGGTGTCGTTTGCGGTGCACTGGATCCGCGCCGAAATGCACGAATTTATTTTGCGCAACTGGCGCATCGTCAAGATTGCAACGACCAAGGCGCAAAGAAAACTGTTCTTCAATCTGCGCAGCATGAAGCCGGGACTGAACACGCTGAGCAGTGAAGAGGTCAAGGCGATGGCGGGCAAGCTCGGGGTCAAACCCGAGGAAGTCGTGGAAATGGAAACGCGTCTGGGCGGCAAGGACGTCGCGCTTGAACCGCTCAACGACGACGGCGAGGAAAGCTACGCGCCGATCGCCTATTTGACGGATGCCGACGCCGAGCCGGGCCGCGTGCTTGAACACGCCGAGAACGCGCGGCTGACCAGCGCGGGCCTCGGCCAGGCAATGGCGAACCTCGACCCTCGCAGCCGCCGGATTATCGAAGCGCGCTGGTTGCGCGAGACCGATCAGGCGACCTTGCACGATCTGGCCGCCGAGTTTGGCGTGTCGGCGGAACGCATTCGCCAGATCGAACACAAGGCGATGCAAAAAATGCGCGGCATGATAGGTGCGCCGGCCTGACCGCGCTACAAAAACACCGAACAAAAAGGGCGACTTGCGTCGCCCTTTGTCTTTGCATCAGTACCGCGATGTCCAGGTCAGGAAAGCTTGACTACACCTTTTTGCAGTCCGGCAAGCGGCTGCAGCGTCTGTGGCGCCGATCCAAATTGCGCGCTGGACAATATTATTATTGATGAGCGTATCACTCGATGCTGCATCGAAATCAGCGCTCGCCTCTTCGATCATCGGCAGCGTAAGCACGCTGTGATTCGAAGTTGGGGCATACCAACTGCCGAAGGTAATTTGCACGCTGGTACCACCGACATTCAGCACCAGGTTTTTGCCACTCCTGGTTAGAGTCAGATCGGCGTTACGGATACCGCCCCCCAGCGAAATCGAATTGTCCGCTCCCGTGCTGGCGTTGAGGGTGTCCTGGCCGTCGCCGCGATTGAAGGCGATGATGTCGGCACCCGTGTTAGTGGCAATAGTGTCGTTACCTGCGCCTCCAATGAAGAACTAGTTGCCGGCGCCACCCGTCAGCGTGTTGTTGGCGATATTGCCGAGCAGATAATCATCGCCCGTGCTTCCCTTGCCGTTGATAATGTTGGCGCCGGTTAACGTGAGATTCTCGACGTTCGCATAGAGAGCCAGAGAATACGTGATCGAGCTGTTGACGAGATCAGTGCCTTGCCGATCGAGAGGAAGGCGAAGGGCTAACGAGCGCTTTTGCGTCGCTCGACGCCGATCAAGCCAACTCGTCGGCAAATCGATGATTGACATCGCGGTGATGGACCTCATCTGCGCGGACGGCGACGATGACGTCCCGCAACCGCGCGTCGGGCGCAAGCTTCCAGTAATCGATGGCGATCCTGGGCGCCGGGACGTTGGCGTGGGTGCCGTTGTCCACGCCAGCCAGATACTCGGTGTAGCTATAGACCGCTTCCTCCTCGAAGTAACCCGCTACGCGATGCGCGGTCTTGGGCGATAACAGGTAAAGCAGAAAGAAAAAGTTGTAGAAGATGCCTTGAGCCAGCAAAATCAGCAGGCGTTCAAATCCCGTAGGCCGGGCGATGTGAATGAAGGTCATCAAGTGCATGCGTTCGTTCTCCGCTTCTTCCAGGAGCGTGCGGATCCAGCCGCGATCGCCTTCCATGTGACGCAGGGAATGCAGATGTTGCAAGGCGCCGCCGACCATGCCCGGCGCGGCAGCGATCGTTTCCAGAACGACCGCGCGATGGCCATACCGGCGGGCGAAAAAAGCGTCGGCGAAGAACCGCGGAAGCCTGGTGAAAGCATAGGCAACCCGGTCGGAAAAATCCTTTGGAGCGTAGTGTCGCTCGAGCGGCGTCGTAACAGACATACCCATGCCCCTATGTAATGGAAAAGGCCCGGAATGGGGTCACCATTGCGCGGATCCGGGTACTGCAAGTGTTGGTCAGGGGAGGAGCCTGAGCATCCATCGCCATCATCCCCCTCTCCTCCAGGAAGTCCTGTGCGAAAGCGCACGTTGCGGACGGACCCTAAACCGCCAAATCGTGGGAAACCCGCAAAATACAGCTTTCCTCAGCGATTTCCCGGGTCCCCCGCTATGTTCGCTGACGCACCGAATCGGCCGCCCGGTTCGAGTAGCATCACCGGAAAATCGTAACGCGCCGGCCGATGTTCGCGCCCGGTGGGACGTTCATAAGGAGCAGCCAACATGAGTACTCGCTCGTTCGCGCTCGTCTTTGGCATCGTATTCCTGCTTGCTGGCGTCAGTGGTTTCATTCCAGGAATGCTGCATCCGGTTCCTGCAAACGCGCCGCCGCTCACGGTGAACATGGGTTATGGGCTCGTCATGGGATTACTGCCGGTGAATGTGCTCCACAATCTCGTGCACGTTCTATTCGGGATGCTTGGTGTTGTCGCGTACGGTGGTCTTTTTGCGCCGCGTGTGTACGCGCAGATCGTGGCGGTCGCCTACGGCCTACTGGTAATTCTGGGGCTGCTGCCCGCAACCAACACGGTGTTCGGCCTGATCCCGATCTACGGCAACGACGTCTGGCTGCACCTGGTGCTCGGAGTCGTAGCGGCGTATTTCGGTTTTATGACCCACACTGAGGCCCCCGTTCAGCAAAAGTAGACGCAATGCGTTCGAATGATCGATGGGTCCCAACTTCAAGCGCCATACCGAAGGGCCGATGTCGTTTCACTGGGGTCACATCACTGGGGTCACACATCACTGGGGTCCACATCACTGGGGTCAGGCTTGGCTAATTGCATAATGGCCTCCGCTCGACTATCATCGCGGCATGGCTCGCAAACCCCGCCTGCACGTGCCCGGCGGCCTCTACCACGTCATCCTGCGCGGAAACGCCCGTCAGGACATCTTCTTCAGCGCTGAAGACCGCGCACGGTTTTATGAACTGATTGAGGAAGGTGTGAGCCGCTTCGGTTACCGGGTTCATGCCTTCTGCCTGATGACCAATCATCTGCACCTCGCACTCCAGGCAGGCGAGCAGTCCCTCTCCGCAGGCATGCAGAATCTCGCGTTCCGCTATACGCGCTATATCAATGCGCGGCGTAAACGGGCAGGCCACCTCTTCCAGGGCCGCTTCAAGGCCGTCCTCGTCGACCGGGATCGCTATGGACTTGCCTTGGTGCGCTATCTCCATCTCAACCCGCTGCGCGCCCGCCTGGTCAAGCAACCCTCGGCTTACGCCTACAGCAGTCACCGTGCCTATCTCGGAGACGAGGCACTGCCCTGGCTGACCACCGACTGGGTGTTGGGACAGTTCGGCTCGCGGATCAACACCGCACGCTCCCGTTACACGCGCTTCATCAATGAGGGTAAGGCTGAAGGGCACAACGAGGCGTTCTACGGCGGGCACGCCGACTCCCGGGTTGTTGGCGAGGAGGATTTCGTCAAAACGATTTTGAAATCCAAACCCGTCCGCCACCGCCCACCCCCAATGACGAAAATCCTCGCGTATGTGTGCCGCAGCTACCGCCTGCGCGAGACAGCGCTGCTCGCCGCGGGCCGCGCGCGCCTGCTGACGCGCGTGCGCTTACCGCCTGGCTTGCGCGCAAGAGCCAAGCTGCTTCGCTCACGAGCCTCGCCCAGACATTCGGACGCGATATCTCCACCCTCAGTCATGCCCGTCTCGAGGAACGTTCGCGAAAGTCCGCCACTTTCGCCAAAGCCCTCAACAAACACCTTTATGCAATTAGCCACGCCTGACCCGGTTCTACGACCCATATCGCAAGGCCCATATCGCAAGGCCGGTTTCGTCTTCGACGCTCTCCTGCGGCAGCACGAGCGCGATCGTCTCGGGCAGATCGCCCACCGCCTGGTAGCACTCCTCGAACAGCCAGTCTTCGAGACCGGCGACCCGCAGCGCGATCTCTCGCAGCAGCCGCGTCGGCGCCACCGGCCGCGGTTTGCCGCTGGCGAGGAAATAAGTGGCCCATGCGACATCCGGCGCCGACCGCTACTCATGCGATGGCCAAACGGCGCAAACGATGGTGTAATCCCAGCCGATCGCGATGCCAAGCACTACCACGGCATGCGCATCATCGGCGCCGCCGAGGCGGTGCGACTCCTCGCGCAGTAAAACAGCGGCGTAGATTTTCGACGGCGGCTAAATGAACAACGCCCGCAGACAGCAGGCGTCGAGGGGGCGCTTCATGGAATTTTACTCACTCCGACCCGGATTGTGCTCGGCAGCATAGCCATGCTACCCGGTCAATCACTCACGCTGGCTGGGCGGCGTTGTTGCCTGGCCGAGCACGACCATGATACTGTATATAATTACAGTCTCTGGAATGGCCGGAATCCATCATGGGCCCAGCGGTTCAGCCGGCGACCGCCAACCCCGTTGCCTGTCACTACGAACGGCGGCGCCCTGAAGAAACGACACTGTATCAGATCGTCCAGGAACAGCTCGATACCTTCCTCGCCCAAGTCGAAGCGCAGACCGGGTCGTGCTTGCCGGAGTTTGTCAAAGACGAGTTCGACGCCTTTCTTGAATGCGGCATCCTGGCCCACGGCTTTCTGCGGCTGCGCTGCGCCGAATGCGCCCATGAGAAAC
>JANNPG010000201.1:0-25823 GCA_031399805.1 Betaproteobacteria bacterium
CCAGAACACGCAACAGCCCGCACCACCGCAAGCGCAACTCGTGCAGCAAGTCCGGCAACCGGCCGCCGCGCCGGCGCCGTGCGCAAGCTGCGGCACGGTTGACTCGATCCGCGCCGTAGAAAAGCCGGGCGAAGGCAGCGCGGTCGTCACTTTGTGGCAGTTGCCGCAGCATGTGTACTTCGAGGCAAGTGCGGCGATCATCACGCTGATCCTGATGGGCAAGCTCCTGGAGGCGCGCGCCAAAGGCAGGGCTTCCGCCGCCATCGAAGCGTTGATCAAGCTGCAGCCGCAAACCGCTCTCGTCGAGCGCGCCGGCCAATTGACGGAAGTCGGCATCGAATCGCTCGCGGCCGGGGAAATCTACGTGGTGCGCGCCGGCGCCGCCATCCCGGTCGACGGCGTGGTTTTGACCGGCGATTCGAGCATTGACGAGGCGATGCTGACCGGCGAAAGTCTGCCGATCGCAAAATCCGCCGGCGCCAAAGTCTTTGCGGGGACCGTCAACCAGGACGGCCTGCTGCGCTGCCGCGCAACCGGCGTCGGCTACGCGACCGCGCTCGCCGCGATCATCCGGCTGGTGGCGGAGGCGCAGGGCTCAAAAGCGCCCATCCAGCGGCTCGCCGACAGGATCTCCGGCATTTTTGTGCCAGTTGTGGTCGCCATCAGCATGCTTACAATAGCCGTATGGTGGCTGGCGCAGGGAGACTTTACGACTGCATTGATCAACGCTGTTGCGGTGCTCGTTATCGCGTGTCCCTGCGCGCTCGGGCTTGCCACGCCCACCGCGATAATGGTCGGCAGCGGACGCGGCGCAAGTGCCGGTGTGCTCATCAAGAACGCGGCCGCGCTCGAACGTGCCGGCAAACTCGATGTGCTGGTGGTCGACAAGACCGGCACGCTGACCGAGGGCAGACCGGTGGTTACCGACGTGGTTACGCTTGCTGACCGCACCGCGACCGAGATATTGCAACTCGCGGCGACGCTCGAACAGGGATCCACTCATCCGCTCGCGCTGGCCATACGCAAGCACGCGGCGCATCGCGGCATCACCCCGCTCCCGCTGGCGCAATTTAATGCGACACCGGGCAAGGGCGTGCGTGCCAGCGCGAATAATGCCGGGATCTGGCTCGGCACGCCGTCCTTTGTCGCCGCATGCTCCGCGGTTGCGGATGCGAGCCGGCTCGCGGCACTGCAAGCGCAGGGCAAGACCGTGGTCGTGCTCGCCGAGCCGGGTCGGGCCATCGGCCTGATCGCCGTTGCGGACCGGCTGCGCCCCACTTCGCCGCGCGCCGTATCCGCCCTTAAGGCGCTGGGCATCGAAGTCATCATGCTCACCGGCGACAATCCGGCGACGGCACAGGCCATCGCGCACGAGGCGGGTATCGAGCGTTATACGGCCGAGGTATTGCCGCACGACAAGGCGCAGCAAGTGGCAGCGCTCAAGTCCAAGGGGCACGTCGTTGGCATGCTCGGCGACGGCGTCAACGACGCGCCCGCGCTCGCTGCCGCCGACGTCAGCTTCGCCATCGGCGCCGGTTCCGATATCGCGATCCACGCCGCCGACATCACATTGATGCGCAGCGATTTGATGAGCGCGGTCGATGCCATCATGCTGTCACGCGCCACGCTCTCTAAAATCCGCCAGAACCTGTTTTTTGCTTTCTTCTATAACGTGCTCGGCATCCCGCTCGCCGCGTTGGGCATGCTCAATCCGGTGATCGCCGGTGCGGCGATGGCTTTGAGTTCGGTATCGGTGGTCAGTAACTCGCTGTTGCTCAAACGCTGGAAACCGGCGGCGTAACCCGCGGAATATTTATCTTCAGGAGACAGTATGGAAACCACCGTAATGAGAGTGACCGGCATGACCTGCATGGGTTGCGTCAATAGCGTGAAGAAAGTGTTGAATGCGGTCGACGGCGTGCAGTCCGCCGAGGTATCGCTGGAAAAAGCGCAGGCGACGGTCGTCTACGACGCGGCACGCGCCCAGCCAGTCCAGCTCAAGCGCGCAATCGAGGATGCCGGCTTTGAAGCGGCGTAAACCGGCGGCGGAAAAGCATGTCGTGCAGCCGCACAAGCCGGCATTGCTGAAACGCCTTAACCGGATCGAAGGCCAGGTGCGCGGCGTGGCGCGCATGGTCGGGGACGACCGTTACTGTGTCGATATCATTACGCAGCTGGCGGCGGTGCGCGCCGCGCTCGATGCGGCGGCCCTGCACGTGCTTGAAGACCATACGCGCGGGTGCGTGCAATCGGCGATACGCTCCAACCGCGGCGAGCCCGCGATCGGCGAACTAATGCAGCTGATGCGGAAATTCGCGCGCTGAAACGGTGATTGCCTAGTTGATGTTCCAGATCTGCCACCAAGGCGTGTTCTTCACGGCCTTGCCGGTCAGGTACTTGCTGTCGGGAAAATTGGCTTTCATCACGCGCTCGGCGTCGTTGCGCAAATCAGTCATGCCCAGCTTGTCATAGGCTTGCACCAGCAGCAGCAAACCCTCTTCGTTGGCCGGTGCCTTGGGATAGGACTTGAGCGAATATTGCGCGCGGTTGGCTGCCGCAACGTAAGCGCCGCGCTTCATGTAATAGCGCGCGACATGTATCTCGTGCGATGCGAGCGAATTGACGAGGTAGTTCATGCGCTCGATCGCGTCCGGCGCGTACTTGCTGTCGGGAAAACGCGTCACCAGATCGCGGAACGCGTCGAACGATTCGCGCGACGCCTTGGGATCGCGTTCGGTCATGTCCTGGTTGGTGACCGAACCGGCGAGCTTGCCGAGCAAGCCCAAGTCGTCGTTGAAGTTGGCGAGGCCCTTCAGATAGTATGCATAGTCGACGCTGGGATGATTCGGATGCAGCTTGATAAACCGGTCTGCCGCCGCCAGCGCCGACGCGACATCCTTGTCCTTGTAATAGGCGTAGGCGATTTCGAGCTGTGCCTGCTGCGCAAAGCGACCGTACGGATAGCGCGCCTCGAGCTTCTCGTACAGCTTGATGGCCTTTTCATAATTACCTTCGGTCAGGTTGGTCTTGGCCTCCGAGTACAGCTTGTTCGCCGACCAGCCCTTGGTTTCGTCGACCTGCTCGGGCAGCAACCCGCACGCGCCCAGGCACAGCGCCAGAATTAAAGCTAAACTTGAACGCATAAATGACCTTCGCACGGAATTCCAAATCCTCGAATTATAACGCAACCGTGCCGGCCGCCGAGGTGCTGCGGCTGGTGCTGCCGTCCACTTGCGCCGGACAGCGATTAGACCAGGCATTGTCCGGTTTGTTGCCGCAATTCTCGCGCAGCCGGCTCGCGCAGTGGATTCGCGACCGGCGCGTCGAGCTCGAAGGACAGCCGGCGCTGCCCAAATCCAGGGTGTGGGGCGGCGAACGGGTAGTGGTCCATCCTGTTCCCGATCCTCAGGCGACGGCGGCCGCGCCCGAAGCAATTGCACTGGACATCGTATGCGAAGATCACGCGGTGCTGGTCATCGCCAAGCCGGCCGGGCTCGTCGTGCATCCTGGCCGCGGCAACTGGAGCGGGACTTTGCTCAACGCGCTGCTCGCGCACGCGCCGCAGTTAAAGTCGCTGCCGCGCGCGGGCATCGTGCACCGGCTCGACAAAGAGACCAGCGGCCTGCTGGTCGTGGCCAAATCGCTCGAAGCGCAAACGAGCCTCGTGCGCCAGTTGCAGGCGCGCACGGTAAAGCGCGAATATCTCGCGCTCGTGCACGGCATGGTTACGCGCAACGGCACAGTGGAGGCGCCGATCGGCCGCCATCCGGTCCAGCGCACGCGCATGGCGGTCGCCGCGCGCGGCCGGCCGTCCATTACCCACTACGAAGTGCTGCAGCATTTTGCGCACGCAACCTTGCTGCGCTGCCGGCTCGAAACCGGCCGCACGCATCAGATTCGCGTGCATATGCAAGCGCTCGGCCATCCGCTGGTCGGCGATCCCGTCTACGGAAAAAAACGCAGCGCAGACCCGCTGCTTGCGGCGTTCCCGCGCCAAGCGCTGCACGCCGAGCGCCTTGAATTCCAGCATCCGGCGAGTCATGAAACCGTCGCGTGGCAGGTGCCGCCACCCGCCGACATGCGTGCCCTCCTGGTCGCGTTGCAAGCGCACCCCGGCGCGGCAAAATGAATGCGCCCCACGATTGGATCGCGCCCGACTGGCCGGCACCGGCGCGCGTGCGTAGTCTGATTACCGCGCGCGAGGGCGGCGTAAGCACCGGCGCGCACGCAAGCTTCAACCTTGGGCTGAGCGCAGGCGACGACGCGGCTGCGGTGCATGCGAACCGCGCGCGGCTGCGCGCATTGCTGCCGCAGGAACCGAAGTGGCTGCGCCAGGTGCATGGCGCGCGCGCCGTGCTCGCTGACAGCCTGCCCGGGATACCGGACGCGGATGCGAGTGTCGCGCGCAACGCCGGCACCGTATGCGCGGTCATGATCGCCGATTGCCTGCCGGTGCTGTTGTGCGATACACGTGGTGGCGTGGTCGGCATCGCGCACGCCGGCTGGCGCGGTTTGAGTTCAGGCGTCGTCGAGAACACGGTGAATGCGATGGGCGTTGCGCCGGACGAAGTTATCGCCTATCTCGGCCCGGCAATCGGCCCTGATGCGTTCGAAGTCGGCGCCGACGTACGCAATGCATTTGTCGTCGCCGACCCCGGCGCGGGCGCCGCGTTCACTGCGTATCGCGAAGACAAATGGCTGGCCGATTTGTTTGAGCTTGCGCGCCGGCGCCTCGCGCGCTGCGGCGTACAACGGGTATTCGGCGGCGGCTTGTGCACGTACCGTGACCCGGCGCGCTTTTACTCCTATCGACGCGACAAAACGACCGGCCGCATGGCCGCGTTGATCTGGCTCGCCGAGTAATAAACAGCGTAGCGCGTCGCGCCATCTATATAATGCACCGTTTTCCATTTCCCAACTGAAATGTCCATACTCGCCTGGATCATCGTCACCAGCATCGTTGGCGGTTTGCTGAGCGTCGCCGCCGCCGCCTTGTTTGCGCTGAACGCGCGCACCGCCCACGTGCCGATGCTGATCAGCTACGCGGTGGGCGCATTGCTCGGCGCGGTATTCCTCGACATCCTGCCGCATGCATTCGCCATTACCGGCAGCGTCGAGCAGACGGCAGCGACCATACTCGCGGGCATCCTGCTCTTTTTCGTGCTCGAAAAACTGGTGTTGTGGCGGCACTGCCACGAGGAGCAATGCGAGGCGCACGAAGCGCAGCCGGCGCAGCACGACCGTGGGCGCAGCGGCCTGATGATCATGATCGGCGACACCTTCCACAACTTCGTCGACGGCATCCTGATCGCGGCCGCCTTTCTTGCCGACGTGAACCTTGGCCTGGTGACCGCGATTGCGATCGTCGCCCACGAAATACCGCAGGAGGTCGGCAATTTTCTGGTCTTGCTGCACTCCGGTTACAGCAAGCGCTACGCGCTCGCCTTCAATGCGGCGTCGAGCCTTGCGATGCTGGTGGGCGGCGTGGTCGCCTATTTCGCGCTACAAACCATGCAGCAATCGATTCCGTCGCTGCTCGCGCTCGCCGCCGCCAGCATGTTGTACGTGTCGGTGGCGGACCTGATTCCGGGACTGCACCGGCGGCCGGAGATTCACGCCTCGCTGCAGCAAGTTGCGCTGATCAGCGCGGGTATCGCCACGATCTGGGGCGTCGGAACATGGCTGCACTGACGGCGTGCGCACGCTGCGCTTGACACCCCCGGACGCGCCACGCAAAATCGCCGTCACTCCCGCGCGCGACTCCACATGGCACAAGACGGCGATCAATCGATGAATCCGCCGCCTGCATCAGCGCAGGCATTGTTCGACGGACTGAGCGAAGCAAGCCGCAAGTTCGTCGCCGACGTCATCGGGTCGTTGTCCGCGCAACAGCGCGCCGACAGTTCGGATATCGTCAAAGCCCTCACGGCAAGTCTGCACGGCGACACCGCGCGTTACGCCGAAATACAGCAGCGTTTTTACCGTCAACACCTGGAACTCTGGACGAACCTCGCGCGCGCCGAGGATGGCGCGCCGCCGCCGGTGGCCGTCGCCACGCCGGACAAAACCGACCGCCGTTTTGACGCGCCGGAATGGCGGCAACTGCCCTACTTCGATTACCTCAAGCAGGCTTATCTTCTGAATTCGCGCTGGCTCACCGAAATCGTCGAATCCGCGCATCTCGACGCGCCTGCTAAGAACAAGCTGCGCTTTTTCACACGCCAATTGACGGATGCCGCAGCGCCCGGAAATTTTGCGCCGACCAACCCCGAGGTTATAAAGCTTGCCGCGGCCACCCATGGCGACAGCCTCATGCGCGGACTCGAGCATCTGAGCGCGGATATCAAGCAGGGCCGCATTTCGATGACCGACGAATCGGCATTCGAAATCGGGCGCAACATCGCGATTACTCCGGGCGCCGTCGTCTATGAAAACCACTTGATGCAGCTGATTCAATACCAGCCGTCGACCGCCAAGGTATTCGCGCGGCCGCTGGTCATGGTCCCGCCCTGCATTAACAAATATTACATCCTCGATTTGCAGCCCGAAAACTCGTTCGTGCGCTATGCGATCGCGCAGGGCCATACGGTATTCATGGTGTCATGGCGCAATGTAGCGCAGGACATGGGTCAGGTGACATGGGATCAATACCTCGAAGACGGCGTGTTGAGGGCGATGGAAGCCGCGTGCGATATCGGCGCCGTCAAAGACCTCAATGTGCTCGGCTTCTGCGTCGGCGGCACGCTGGTGGGCGCCGCGCTCGCGGTCCTGCAGGCGCAGAGCCGCCAGCTTGCAGCGAGCGTGACGCTGCTCGCTACGATGCTCGATTTCAGCGATACGGGCGAGCTCGCGGTGTTCATCGACGAAGCTTACGTGAAGCAGCGCGAACACGATTTCGCGCAAGGCGGCGTGCTTCACGGCAAGGAGCTGGCACTGACGTTTTCCAGTCTGCGCGCGAACGATCTGATCTGGAATTACGTCGTCAACAATTACCTCAAAGGCGGCAAGCCGGACGCCTTCGACCTCCTCTACTGGAACAGCGACAGCACCAACCTGCCGGGCGCCATGTTTGTCTACTACGTGCGCAACACCTATCTCGAAAACAATCTGCGCGTTCCTGGCAGGCTCGTCATGTGCGGCGTGCCGGTCGATCTGGGCGCAATCACGCTGCCCGCCTACATTCTCGCCACACGTGAAGACCACATCGTGCCGTGGAAAACTGCTTATCAAAGCACGCAACTGCTCGGAGGTGACATCCAGTTCGTGCTGGCCGCCAGCGGCCATATCGCGGGCGTCGTTAATCCGGCCGGCAAAAACCGCCGCAACTACTGGACCGGCAATACCATTCCGCCGGATGCCGGAGACTGGTTGAATCAAGCGGCGACTTGCGCCGGCAGCTGGTGGCCCGACTGGGCGGCGTGGCTGGCGGAGCACGGCGGGGAGCAGACGGCGGCGCCCGCTACGCCCGGCAATGCCAATTACCCGCCGCTCGAACCTGCGCCCGGGCGTTACGTGCAGGAGCGTTGCGAATAATCAGGAACAGCCATCGCAACTTCATGCTAGGCTGGATTTTTTATTGTCGAGGAGAAGGTAAATGGCACAACGTGTAGCGGTCGTCACCGGCGGCATGGGCGGACTGGGTGAGGCAATCTGCCTCAAGCTTTCGAAAATGGGTTACAAGGTCGTTACGACTTATTCGCCCGGCAACAAGAAAGCGAATGAGTGGCTTGCGGACATGAAAAAACAAGGCTACGAGTTTCACGCGGTAGCGGCCGACGTCGCCGACTTCGATTCCTGCGCGAAAGCGGTGCAACAGGTGGAATCGGAGGTCGGTCCGGTCGACGTGCTCGTCAACAACGCCGGCATTACGCGCGACATGACATTCAAGAAAATGGGCAAAGTCGACTGGGACGCCGTAATGCGCACCAATCTCGACAGCGTGTTTAACATGACCAAAGCCGTCCTCGACGATATGGTCGATCGCGGCTGGGGCCGCGTAATCAATGTCTCGTCGGTTAACGGCCAGAAAGGTGCATTCGGCCAGACCAACTACTCCGCCGCCAAGGCCGGCATGCACGGTTTCACCAAAGCGCTGGCGCTGGAAGTGGCGAAAAAAGGCGTCACGGTCAACACCATATCCCCCGGCTACATCGGCACAAAAATGGTCATGGCGATCCCCAAAGAGGTGCTCGACACCAAGATCGTCCCGCAAATTCCGGTCGGCCGGCTGGGCAAGCCCGAAGAAGTTGCCGGATTGGTCGCCTACCTGTGCTCGGACGAAGCGGCGTTCGTCACGGGCGCGAATATCGCGATCAACGGCGGCCAGCACATGCATTAACCGGCAGTTGCGCACACCAGCCCCTTTCGCGTGGCGGGCGCGCGGCACGGCAGGCATTGCGCCATCCCCCGCGCTATAATGCAGCGCAGTGCACACCCGGGGCCTGGTCATGAGTGAAGCCATCAGAATAATCAAGAAGTACCCGAACCGCCGGCTGTACGACACCACCACCAGCGTCTACATCACGCTGGCGGACGTCAAAAAGCTGGTGCTCGAAAACGTCGAATTCAAGGTCGAGGATGCAAAATCCAAGGACGATCTGACGCGCAGCATTCTTCTGCAGATCATACTCGACGAAGAAAGCGGCGATGGCGTGCCGATGTTTTCGAGCGACGTGCTGTCGAAGATTATCCGCTTTTACGGCAATGCGATGCAGGGCATGATGGGCAACTATCTGGAAAAAAACATCCAGACGTTTATCGAAATCCAGAAGAAACTGCAGCAGCAGTCGAGCGCGATCTACGGCGGAACGGCGATGCCGAACGCCGACGCATGGAGCGAGTTTCTCAAGATGCAGGGCCCTGCGATCCAGGGCCTCATGGGCAGTTATCTCGAGCAGAGCGCCAATGCGTTCCTCGATATGCAGCAGCAGATGCAGAAACAATCGCGCAACCTGTTCGGCACCTTCCCGTTCCCCAACTTTACCGCTAGCAATCCATTCGTACCGCCACAACGCGACGCCGCCGCAAGCCAACCCGCAAACAACCCCGCGCCCAAGGATGAAGACGGCAACAAAAACGGTGCCTGAGAATAAACGGACGGCGGCAAGATCGTCGCCGGAAAAGCAGCGCACGCGGCACCGCGCCGCTCCCAAAATCGGTTTTGTCTCCCTGGGTTGTCCCAAAGCACTGGTCGATTCCGAGCGCATCCTGACGCAACTGCGCGCCGAGGGCTATCTCGTCGCGTCCACCTATAAAAACGCCGACCTCGTCATCGTTAACACCTGCGGCTTCATTGATGCCGCCGTCGAAGAATCCCTCGATGCAATCGGCGAGGCGCTCGCCGAAAACGGCAAAGTCATCGTCACCGGCTGCCTCGGCGCCAAAGGCACGGTCGTCAGGGACGCGCACCCGCGCGTGCTTGCCGTCACCGGCCCGCATGCCACCGACGAAGTGATGCGCGCGGTGCACGCCCACCTGCCGCAACCGCACGATCCGCATATCGACCTGATCCCGCCGCAGGGCGTCAAGCTGACGCCCCGGCATTATGCGTATCTCAAGATCGCGGAAGGCTGCAATCACCGCTGCACGTTCTGCATTATTCCGTCGATGCGCGGAGACCTCATCAGCCGTCCCGTTGGCGATGTGATGCAGGAGGCGGAAAACCTCGTCACCGCCGGCGTCAGGGAACTGCTGGTGATCTCGCAGGACACGAGCGCCTACGGCGTCGACGTTAAGTACCGCACCGGCTTTTGGGGCGGCCGCCCGCTCAAGACGCGCATGACCGAACTGGCGGCAGCACTCGGCGGTCTCGGCGTGTGGGTGCGGCTGCATTACGTCTACCCGTACCCGCACGTCGATGAGGTCATTCCGCTCATGGCTGACGGCAAAATCCTGCCCTATCTGGACGTGCCGTTCCAGCACGCGAGCCCCCGCATATTAAAAGCCATGAAGCGTCCGGCGAGTTCCGAAAACAATCTTGCGCGGATCCGGCGCTGGCGAGAAATCTGCCCGGATATTACGATCCGCAGCACGTTTATCGTCGGCTTCCCCGGTGAAACCGACGATGAATTCGAGCACCTGCTCGAATTCATCGAAGCAGCGCAGCTGGACCGCGTCGGCTGCTTCACGTATTCGGCGGTCGATGGCGCCGCTGCCAATGCGCTGCCCGGTCACGTACCGGAAGTACTCAAGGAAGAACGCAAGGCGCGTTTCATGGCAGTTCAGGCAACCGTCAGCGCGGCGCGCTTGAAGCGCAAGGTCGGCTTAACCCTGCGCGTGCTGATCGACCACGCCGATGCGCAAGGGGTTGTCGCGCGCAGCACCGCCGATGCGCCGGAAATCGACGGCGTCGTGCATATCAATCCATCGCGCGAGCTTGCGAGCGGCAAATTCGCCACGGTGCGCGTCACGCGATCCGACCGGCACGATCTATGGGCCGAATTGGTTTAAGCGCCCCTAATTGCGTTGCACTCTTCATGCGGAAACCGCGCGGCTGAGTATGTGGCAACGAATCCGTAACTGGGCACATCAACTCAAGGCGGAAACGCTTGCCCTGTGGTTCTGCTGCAAACACCCGGGCACGCCGCTGGCCGCTAAAATCCTGGCGACGCTGGTCGTCGCCTACGCGCGATCGAAAAACGCGATCACCTCTGCTACTTCGCGCGTGCCCTTCATCGGCGGCAGGCTTCTCAATATCCGCTTGCCGTAACCCTTGCTGAATAGGCGCGGGTCGCAAATCATGAGCACGCCGCGATCGGTCTCGTCGCGGATCAGCCGCCCGGCGCCCTGCTTTAACGTAATCACCGCCTGCGGCAACTGAAACTCGACAAACGCGTTACGCCCGTCGCGGTTGATGCGCTCGATGCGTGCGGCGAGCAGCGGGTCGTCGGGCGATGCGAACGGGAGCTTGTCGATGACGACGAGGGACAAAGCTTCCCCGCGCACGTCGACGCCTTCCCAGAATGACTGGCTGCCGACGAGCACCGCATTGCCAAGGCGCCTGAAGCGTTCGAGCAATTCGGTGCGCGAGCCCTCGCCCTGCATCAACAGGGGGAATTCGAGTTTGCGCCGCGCGAACGCATCCCTGAGCAATGCATGCCCTTCGCGCATCGCGCGCAGGCTGGTGAACAGCATGAACGCGCGCCCGCCGCTGGCTTCGAGCGCCGGCTGTGCCGCGGCAACCACTGCTGGCGTGTAATCAGGCGTATTGGGTTCCGGCATGCCCTTTGGCACGTAAAGCAGCGCCTGGCTGGAGTAATCAAACGGGCTCTCCCACGACTGCGCCTGGGCCTCGGCCAATCCCATCTGCGCACAGTAATGGCTGAAGTCACCGCCCACCGAGAGGGTTGCCGAGGTAAAAATCCACGACCGCGCGCGGTCGTTGATCTGACCCTGAAAAATCTCCGCAATCGATAACGGCGTCGCATTGAGGTGCAGCGCGTGGCTGAAAAGCTCCAGCCAGCGCACGAATTCCGGATCTTCATGCTCACGCCAGCGCCGCAGATTCGCGGCCAGCACTTGTGCGCGCTGCCGGCATTTTTCGATGCCTTCGCCGCGTTCGGCCTGCGCTTCGAGTACCGCGGCCAGACCGTCGAGCTTGTCGCATAAAGTACGCAATGCCGGCTCGAATTCACGATTGCGCGCCAGCGCCTGGAACGGAAAGCGTCCGCTGTCCTCCCTGAACGCGAGCCGCAAATCACGCGCCGCCTTGTCGAGCGCGTGCGCCGCATCGGGTAGCGCCGCAAAGTCCTTCGACGCTGCCGCCGCCTCGATGCGCGTGTCGCGCGCAAGCTCGATCAATTGCGCGGTCGACACGGTCTGCCCGAAAAAAAGACTTGCCGTCTCGGGCAGCTGGTGCGCTTCGTCAAAGATTATCGTATTCGATGCCGGCAAGAGTTCGGACACGCCCTCGTCGCGCAATACGACGTCGGCGAAAAACAGGTGATGATTGACAACCACCACGTCCGCCGCCAGCGCCTGCTTGCGCGCCTCCATCACGAAGCATTTGGCGTAATGCGCGCATTCGGAGCCGAGACAATTCTCGCGCGTCGAGGTTACATACGACCAGATCGCCGCGTTCTCGGGCACCGCGGGCAGATCGCTCTTGTCGCCGCTGGCGCTGTTCTGCGCGAAACTGGCGATGACCGGCAGATAGCGCGCATCCTCGCGCGTCGGGAAGCGCCCCTCGTGCTGCGCGCGCTCGACGTGGTAATGACAGACGTAGTTGGCGCGGCCCTTCAACAGCGCAACGGTGACCGGCACCTTGAGCGCCTGGCGCACGACCTGGATGTCGCGGTCGAAAAGCTGATCCTGCAGGTTCTTGGTGCCGGTGGAAATGATGACCTTGCCGCCGGACAGCAGCGCCGGCACCAGATAAGCGAACGTCTTGCCGGTGCCGGTGCCGGCTTCGGCGATCAGCACGGAGGTTTTGTCGATGGCCGCCGCCACCGCGCGCGCCATCTCGATCTGCCCCTCGCGGACGCGAAAATCCGCCACCGCATGGGCCAGCGCGCCGTCACCGGAAAATATCGAATCGAGGTCTTGCAATCTGAACCCTGCGCTAAGAAGCCGGCTAATCGCGCCGCGCCTGAAGATTAAAGCGCGAGAGTATAGAGCATCGCGGCAGCGACTTCCTAATCAGCCGTTGACATGCAACAACAAAGCGCATTCGCGCTCGCCGGCGTTGACCGGATATTGCATGCCGGCGATATCTGCGGCCAGGACGTGCTGGATGAGCTGGGAACCGTGGCGCCGGTGACCGCCGTGCGCGGCAATAACGACCACGGGTCGTGGACCGCGTCGATCCAGATCACGGAGGCGGTCGAAATCGGCGGCGTGTCGATCTACATACTGCACGACCTGGCCGAACTCGATCTCGATCCGCAGGCCGCCGGGTTCAGCATCGTCGTATCCGGGCATACACACCGCCCGCTGATTCACGAGAAAGACGGTGTATTGTTCGTCAATTCCGGCAGCGCGGGGCCGCGCCGCTTTACGTTGCCAATATCGCTGGCCATTATCGAAATCGATCGCGGGAACATCAGTGCCAAGCTGCAAACGCTGCAACCATAACGAAGGAACCTGCCAATGTATGGCGCGCATAACCCTGGCACGTGGCAGGAAACAGCGGCCGGACTGAAGCTCACGACGCGTGACGGCAAGTCCGTTGAGTTGATAAACCACATTGCGAATGGAATTTCGCGAGATAGGCATAGCGGAGTAAACGTCAGTGCACGTCAGCGTCAGTGCACGTCAGCGCGTCCCTTGGGTTTACGCCAACTGCCTGAATAGCCGCCTATTTAGCGCGACGCACAATAAAAAGAATTTACAATCAGATCGCAATCGCCTATAGTCGCGCCGATGAAAATTTCCGCGCCGCTATTCGCAACGCTATTTACCACGTTGATTGCGTGCGCCACCCTGCCCGCGCTGGCTGCCGAAAACGCAGCGGACACCGCGACTGTCGTCCCTGCCGAGACGGCCGCGCCTAACAGATATCTGGAGCGCGCCCGCGAACTGACGATACACGCGCTCGCACTGATCGGCGTCAACTACAAATGGGGCAGCGACTCGCCCGAGCAGGGCCTCGATTGCAGTGGATTGGTGAGTCACGTATTTCAGCAGGTTGCCGGTATTGTGCTGCCGCGCAATTCGCAGGGCATGAGCAATGTCGGGGATAAAATCGACAAAGCCGAACTACAGCCTGGAGACCTCGTATTCTTCAACACCCGCCGGCGGCCGTATTCGCATGTCGGGATCTATATCGGCGACGCGCGGTTCGTGCACTCGCCGCGACGCGGCCGCGAAGTCGAAGTCTCGGACATGCAGGGGCGCTACTGGAAACAGCGCTACAATGGCGCGCGCCGCGTCGGACTTTGATGAGACTGTCTCTAGCGGTTTAGCGTAACCGTCACCGTTTTCTCCGCAATCTTCTGCTTGATTGCGGCAATCGCCGCCAAACCCGCTTTTTCGCCCTCGATGATCGCCAGATGGCGGTCTTCGAACCCTGTACTGCGTAGCCTGCCGGTGTCGGGGCGAATCACGATGTCGGCCTCGGTCAATTCATAACCCGCGATGCTCTGGCCCATGATGGCGAATGCCTGCAACATGATGTCGACGCTGTCCTTGGTTTTGCCCAAGCGCGGATTGTTGGAAATGTAAACCGCAATAACCAGGTCGGCACCCATGCCGCGCGCGGCGCGCACCGGCACCGGGCTGACGAGACCGCCGTCGACGTATTCGCGCCCGCTGATGGCGACCGGCTGAAATACGCCGGGCACGCTGCTCGATGCGCGCACCGCCGTCCCGGTGTTACCCGTACGGAACACGACCGGCTCGCCGCTTTGCAAATCGGTGGCCACTACTGCGAACGGCTTGTTGAGTTTTTCGAGCGGGCGGTTCTGCACCGCCTGATTGACGAAATTCTGCAGCGCCTCGCCCTTGATGAACCCGCGGTCGGGCAGCGACCAGTCGGCAATCACCGTGTCGTCCATCTGCAAGGCGACACGCTGCAGGTCGAACCCGCCATAACCGCTCGCGTACAACGCGCCGACCAGGCTGCCGGAACTGGTGCCGACCACCATGTCTGGCACGATGCCGTGCGCTTCGAGCGCCTTGATCACGCCGATATGCGCAAAGCCGCGCGCAGCGCCGCCCCCGAGCGCGAGGGCGATTTTGGGCGGCACCAGACGCACCTCCGGTTTCGGTGCCGGCTCGACTGCGGGCGCAGGCCTGGTCACAGGGTCGGGAGCGCGCGGCAACATGCTGCAACCGGCAAGCGCGCTCAGCAAAACGAAGGCGGCAATACGCAATGGATTGATCCAGGTCAAAGGTGATTGTGACCGACGGATTGTATGGTCAGTTCAATGCGGAGTCCGCGCGGATTCGTCCGCAGTCCCAACTGTCTCTTTTGGCAATCAGTCAGACATATTGCGTTACAGTTTGGCGCGCAACTGGTCGGTGTAATTCATATTCCGCGACGGCGGTTGTGCGTTAATTTTCCCGGCGCGTGCCCACACGAATCGTGGGTTACAGGATGAAACGATACATTTCTTCATGTTTCCCCTACTTGGGCCTGTTTCAGTCCATGCTGAAAAGGACTCAAAGCGTAGTTCTGATGGTGACGCCAGCGATCTATAGCCAGTGCTTGACAAATGATAATCATTATCATTTAATACTGCATGAGAATTATTCACCAAGCACCGGGTATTCCATACAATCGCATAAAAACAAGGCGTTAACCGTGCATTCTCGCATGTGTAGTAAATATGCAGTTCCTGCCTTGGCCTTGCTGGCGTCGTCATGCTGTTTACTCCTCGCCGCCATGGCATTTGTCGCCGGCACGTCAGAAAACGCCTACGCGCAGGACACCGTCCTCAACCTCTACTCCGCGCGGCATTACCAGACGGATGAAGCGCTCTACTCCAATTTCACCAAAGCGACGGGCATCAAGATCAATCTTATCGAAGGCGGCGAAGACGCGCTGATGGAGCGCATCCGAAACGAAGGCGCCAATAGCCCCGCCGATGTGTTTATCACCGTCGATGTCGGACGCCTGTGGCGCGCCGAGCAGATGGGCCTGTTTTCACCGGTAAAATCCAAGCTTCTCGAGAGCCGCATCCCGGCCAACTATCGGGATCCCGACGGCAACTGGTTCGGCATCTCACGCCGCGCCCGCATCATCGTTTACAACAAAGCCGCACTCAAGGCTACCGACCTCGCAACCTATGAAGATCTCGCAGACCCCAGATTCAAAGGCCGGATCTGCACGCGTTCCGGCAGCCACGTCTACAACCTTTCACTGATGGGATCGATTATCGGCGCACTCGGAGAAGAAAAAGCCGAAGCATGGGCGAAAGGCATTGTGGCCAATCTTGCGCGCGCGCCAAAAGGCGGCGACACCGATCAACTGCGGGCCGCCGCCGCGGGCGAATGCGACCTTGCAATCAGCAACACCTACTACTATGCGCGATTGCTGCGCTCGGACAAAGCGGAAGACCGGCAGGTGGCCGAAAAACTCGGCGTGGTGTGGCCCAACCAGAGCGGGCGCGGCGCCCACGTCAATATTTCGGGCGGTGGCATGCTCAAAAACGCGCCGCACAAGCAAGCCGCGATCAAGTTTCTCGAGTACCTGGCGGGCAACGAAGCGCAGGTCTACTTCGCCGACGGCAATAACGAGTGGCCGGTAGTACCCAACGTCGCCATCCACAATCCGGCGCTGAATTCACTCGGCCCGTTCAAAGCGGACAACATCAACATTGCCGTGATCGGCAAAAATCAGCCCATCGCACAAAAGATTTTCGATCGCGTCGGTTACAAATAATTTTTAGCAGCCGCGCTCCCGCGAACCGCTTCACGTTGCGCGGGCTTTGCGTTGGGCGCCCTGCTCCGCGCGGTTCGCAACTGTCCGTGAACGCGCGATTTGCCGCGACAGCACGATCAACGGCAGCAAGCTGACCGCCACTATCGCCAGGGCCGAGGTCGAGGCTTCGGCCAGGCGTTCGTCTACCGCCAGGTTGTACGCCTGCACCGCGAGCGTGTCGAAGTTGAACGGCCGCATGACGAAAGTCGCCGGCAGTTCCTTCATCACGTCGACGAATACCAGCAACGCGGCAGTCAGCAGGCTGCCCGACATCAGCGGCCCATGCACTTTGAGCAGAGTCTTCACCGGTCCGACGCCCAGCGAGCGTGCAGCCTCATCCATGCTCGGCGTAATTTTAGTCAGACCGGCTTCCACCGTCTGCAGTGCGACGGTGAGAAAACGCACCAGATAGGCATAGACCAGCGCCGTGATGCTGCCGGTCAACAGCAATCCGCTACTGATATCGAAATTGCTGCGCATCCACGCGTCGAGCGCGTTATCGAGCCGCGCAACCGGCACCAGGATGCCGATGGCGATGACCGCGCCGGGAATCGCATAACCAAGACCCGCCAGGCGGTTGGCGGCCTGCACCAAAGGGCCCGGATGCAGACGCATTGCGTAAACCATGATCAGCGCGAATATCACGGCGGCAATCGCGGTCACGCCGGCCAGCGTGAAGCTGTTGAGCGTCAACGTGACAAACCGCGCGCCGAACTGCGCGTCACCTTCGAGTAACGCCATACGCAGCAACAAGCCGGTCGGCAACAGAAAACCGAGCACCAACGGCATGCTACAGATCAGCGTGGCCGTCCACGCCGCGACGCCGCTCAACTCACAACGTGAATTGCGCCGGCGCCCGCCGATATTATAGTAGCGTGCGCGGCCGCGGCTGCAGCGTTCGAGCACCAGCACGAGCACGACGAAGCCGAGCAACAACGCGGAGAGTTGCGCCGCCGCCACGCGATCTCCCATCGACAGCCAGGCGCGGTAGATGCCAGTCGTAAACGTCGGCACCGCGAAGTAGGAAACGGTGCCGAAGTCGGCGAGCGTCTCCATCAGCGCCAGCGTCGTTCCCGCCACGATCGCCGGCCGCACCAGCGGCAAGGCGATGCGGAAGAAGCTGCCCCACGCTCCGTAGCCCAAGGTGCGTCCGACTTCCAGAATGCCGACCGACTGCTCCAGAAATGCGGCGCGCACGACGAGATAAACGTAGGGATAAAGCACCAGACCCAGCATGGCGATGGCGCCGCCGACGGAACGGATTTCGGGGAACCAGTATTCGCGCGCCTGCCAGCCGGTCAGCGCGCGCAGCCATGTCTGCACCGGCCCGGCAAACTGCAACAAATCGGTATACGCATACGCCATTATATAGGCCGGCATGGCGAGCGGCAGTAACAGCGACCATTCAAAGACGCGCTGCCCGGGAAAACGGCATGTCGTAACGAGCCACGCCGTGGACACACCGCCGAAAACGACCATCACGCTGACGCCGGCCAGCAACCATAGCGTGTTGGCGACGTACTCCGGCAATACCGTAGCCGCAAGATGCGCCCACGTCCCCTGACCGGGCGTGAATACATTGGAGAGCACTACCACCACCGGCACCGCCAGCAACGCCGCGATCAGGGTCGTCAGCACCGGCAATGCGCCGGCGCGGCGCGAGCCCGAGCCACCACGCGCAGATCCCGCACCGGATAACGCCACGGATGCGCTCAATCCCAATCCGAATTTGTCATTTTTTACCGACCCTGATATGCGTTGTGCAGTGTAACAAAGCCGTTCCCCGCCGGCAAAGACAGCGCAGACGGGTTTAGATCGTACGCCAACCGCTATAATGCTGGCACATGAATCGCGAACATCCTCACTCGCCCGATCACCGGCACGCGCAGGTCGCGCTCGACCGCATCGAGCAATATTACGGCGCACACCGCGTGTTGACCGGCATCTCGTTTGCGTTGCAGCGCGGCGAAATCGGCTGCCTGCTCGGCGCCAGCGGCTGCGGCAAAACTACCGTGTTGCGCTGTATTGCCGGCTTCGAGCCGGTGGCCGGCGGGGAAATCTGGCTGAACGGCGCGCTGGTCAGCGGAAGGAATGTCAACGTGCCGACCGAGGAGCGCCGCATCGGCATGGTGTTCCAGGACTACGCGTTGTTTCCCCACCTCGACGTCGCCGCCAATATTGCGTTTGGTTTGCATCGCATGGACAGGCCGCAACGCGAGTTGCGCGTCGCCGAACTTCTCGACACCGTCGGCCTGGGCAACGCCGGCGGAAAATTTCCACACGAACTGTCGGGCGGACAGCAACAGCGCGTCGCGCTCGCGCGCGCACTTGCGCCGCAACCTGAATTGCTCCTGCTCGACGAGCCGTTCTCCAATCTCGACGTTGAATTGCGCGAGCGCCTGAGCCTCGAGGTGCGCGATATCCTGAAACACCAGAACGCCACGGCAATTCTCGTCACCCACGACCAGCACGAGGCATTCAACATTGCCGACGTGGTCGGCGTCATGGCCAACGGCAAGATCGAGCAATGGAATACGCCGTACAATCTTTACCACGAACCGGCCACGCGGCTGGTCTCCGATTTCATCGGCCAGGGCACGCTGCTTCCCGGGACAGTGGTCAGCGACACGCTCGTGCAACTCGAACTCGGCACGTTTCAGGCGAAATTTCCGGCCGACTGGCCGCGCGGCGCGCGGGTCGACGTGCTGCTGCGGCCCGACGACATCCTGCATGACGATGCGAGTGCGTTGCAGGCGGAGGTGCTGCACAAGGCGTTCCGCGGCGCGGAATTTCTGTATACCCTGAAACTGCCGACTGGCGGGCGCGTCATGTCGCTGGTACCGAGCCATCACAATCACGCGATTGGCGAAAAAATCGGTATCCGCCTGGAAATCGATCACGTGGTGGCGTTTCTCCGCTGACGCGGCGCACCGCTATTCCAATCCCCGCGCCGGCCGCAATCCACGCAATTCCTGCGCGAGTTCATGCACGGCCAGCGCGTAGTTCACGCTGCGGTTATAGCGCGTAATCACGTAGAAATTGTTAAATCCCATCCAATAACGCGCGCCCGCCTCGGTTTCGGCGCCAAATACGGCCGCCGGCAGGTCATCCGCGAGCACATAGGCGGGCGTCCCCCCGGCGCGACTGATCGCACCCACAGTGGTGTGCGGTTGTATGCCGCGTTCGAGCAATTGCCGGAACTCATCACTCGGTGCTTCGGCTTGCCCCTCGATCGCCGCCAGCACCGGTTCGCCGGTGCGCCAGCCGAAGTGCCGGTAATAATTCGCAACGCTGCCAATGGCATCGGCGTGATTCCACAAGTCGCGTCTGCCATCACTGTCGAAATCGATCGCATAGCGGCGAAAACTGCTGGGCAGAAACTGCGGCACGCCAAGCGCGCCGGCATACGAGCCCTTGGCCTGCAGCGGATCGAATCCCAGTTCGCGCGCCATCAGCAGATATTCCTTCAATTCTCCGCGAAAAAACGCGGCCCGCCGCGGATAATGAAACGCGAGCGTGAACAAAGAGTCGAATGTCCTGCTCGTCCCCGTCCGCCGCCCGTAAAACGACTCGATGCCGATAGTGGCGACGATAAGCTCCTCGGGCACGCCGTACTCCGTGCTTGCCCGCGCCAGCGTGACGGCATGCTGCTGCCAGTAGGCAACGCCGCCGCGTATGCGCGCTTCGGTGACATGACTCGCGCGAAACGCATGCCTGGGCAATGCGGTCGTCGGACGCGCGAAAGCCTTCAGCACGTCTTGCTGCACACGCGCACGCGCAAACCAGCGCTGCAACTGATTGCGGTCGTAGCCTTCGTCAACGCCGAGTTCGTCGATAAATTCGATGACCGCCGGATCCAGAGCGTGCGATGCGGCTGACGCGGGGACGCCGGCGAAAAGCCCCGCATACATGAAGAGCATTATTCGTGCGAACTTCACATGAATTCCAGGCGTATGGACGATACGATCGCACATGTGCTGATTGTAGCCGCCGCGCGATGCATTGTGTCGATTGCCCGAACCGGCCGGCGGTGTCACAATAACGCGGACCAGGATCGAACGCCGATTCGAGCGGTCCAATGAACTCCCTGTATGCAATATTGCCGGCATGTGAGTGCGCGCAAGCAGGCGCCGCCCCTTCCGCAACTACGGATGCAGAACGAATGAGTGATCGAGATATTGCGCATGAATGAAATTCGCGTGTTGTCCGCCACCGGCATGCTGGGTTCCGGTTTTCGCGAAGAGACGATGCGACGCGGCATGGCGCTCGAACCGCATTTCATCGGCGTTGATTCCGGCTCGACCGACCCCGGTCCTTATTATCTGGCGACGGGGGACACGCATTTCTCCGATTCGGCGTATAAGCGCGATTGGCGGCTCATTCTGCTTGCCGCCCGCGCCGCGAAAATTCCGGCCATCGTCGGCTCCGCTTGTACCGCGGGCACCGACTCGCAAGTGGAGCGCCTGGTCAGAATCACGCGCGAAATCGCGCGTGAAGAGAAACTCGGTTTCAAGCTCGCGGTGATCCGCAGCGAGCAGAACAAGGACTATCTCAAACAGAAACTGCGCGCCGGCAAGATCACGCCGCTGGCCAATGCGCCGAAACTCGATGCGGCCGTGATCGACAGGAGCGCGCATATCGTCGGCATGTGCGGCATCGAACCTTTCGTCGAAGCGCTGCAGCACGGCGCCGACGTGGTCATCGCCGGCCGCTCGAGCGACACCTCGGTTTTTTCGGCGATGCCGGTGATGAAGGGCTTCAATCCGGCAACCGTGTGGCACGCGGCCAAGATACTCGAGTGCGGCGCCGCGTGCGTCGTGCTGCGCAAGTATCCGGACTGCATGTTCGCCCGAATCACCAACGACGAATTCATCATCGAGCCGCCCAATCCCGACTACCGCTGCGATCCGGTGAGTGTGGCCTCGCACAATCTATACGAAAATTCCACGCCCTATGAACTCGTCGAGCCGTCCGGCGTGCTCAATACTTTCAGCGCCCGATACGAGGCGCTCTCGGACCGCGCCGTCCGGGTCTCGGGCAGCACGTTCAAACCCGCCGACCGCTACACGATCAAACTCGAGGGCGCGGAACTCGCTGGCTATCAAAGCCTGATCATCGGCAGCGTACGCGATCCCATCATCCTGCGTCAGCTTGATTCGTGGCTCGATGGACTGAACCAGGCGGTGCATGACCGCATCGTCGCGGTTTTCGGCGCGGACGTAGTGGGCAAGTATCAGTACGAAGTCCGGATATTCGGCAAGAACGCCACGATGGGACGCCTTGAGAGCGAAACCGCGATCGGCCACGAGGTCGGCCTCTTGTTCCAGGTCACCGCGCAATCGCAGGAGCTGGCAACCGCGCTGATGAAATCGGTCGGCCATATGGCGGTGCATTATCCGGTGCCGGAATGGACCGGGCTCATCACGTCGATCGCCTACCCCTATTCGCCGGCCGAGATCACGCGCGGACCGAGTTATCGTTTCAACATGAACCACGTCGTCGAACCGGCCACGCCGCTCGAGATGTTCGGCATCGAATACCACACCGTCTGAGGCCATGATGCCCAAACTCTGGCAAGTCACCAAATTAATCCGCAGCAAAAACTCCGGCCCGTTCGAACTCACCTTCGATGTGATATTCAAGGACCGTGCCACCTACGAAAAAGTCCGCGACGCGCATATCATCAACCAGGAGTGGTTTGCCAAAACGTATCAATTGAAGCCCGCAGTGGTAGTAATCATCAACTATGATGCGGCCAGCGCCATCAAGATCACTATCCCGCGGCCGACGATCTCGGGCGACATCAACGACACCGACGTGTTCGGCGGTCAGCAGTACGGGCCGCTGGTCGAGCTCGAAGTACCCTGAACGAAAAGTCCGGCCGAAGCGATCGCGGATCGTCCTGACCGATCTGTAAAGGACGTCGCTTGCCTGCGCTTTTTGCGGGGGGAGGCGACGCGCGCCGGCCGCTTGCGATGGCATATAATTCGCCACCCGCATGCCAGCCGGACAGCAGCCAGCCGAATTTCTGAAGGAACCATAGACGTGGTGATTAACTTCATGCTTAACGGCGAGCCCGTTGAAGTCAGGCTCAAGAGCGGCGACCGCCTGCTGGTCGACGTCTTGCGCGAAGACCTGCAACTCACCGGCACCAAGCACGGCTGCGGCATCGGCGCGTGCGGGACATGCACCGTGATCGTCGATGGCCTGCCCGTTGCCGCGTGCCTGCAACTCGCGGCACTCATCGACGGTGCTGAAGTCCGCACGATCGAGGGTCTTGCCGGCACATCCGCGTTGCATGTCGTGCAGCAGGCGTTTATCAACAAGTCAGCACTTCAATGCGGCATCTGCACGCCCGGCCACCTGATGGCCGCGTGCGCGCTGCTCGAAAAAACACCGGCCCCCACCGACGAGCAAATCCGTATCAGCGTCGAAAGCGTGTATTGCCGCTGCACGGGCTATGTGCGCATCGAAGAAGCGTACCGCGAAGCCGTGGTACTCGCGCGCAAGGCGGCACCCGCATGAACCAGCGCGAATCCACTATGCGCCCGACGGCGGGCCTGCTGGTCGTCGGCAAGGACGTGCCGCGCACCGATGCCCTGCCGAAAGTGACCGGTGCGGCACAGTACGTGGCCGATCTGCATTGGCCCGGTATGCTCCATGCGGCGGTGCTGCGCAGCCCGCATCCGCACGCGCGCATCATAAGCATAGACATCAGCGCCGCCGCTGCGATGCCCGGCGTCAAGGCGGTGGTGACCGGCGCCGATACGGCGCGCAGGAAATGGGGCTGCTTCCGTCCCGACCTCTACCCGCTCGCGATCGACAAGGTACGTTATGTCGGCGACGAGGTAGCGGCGGTTGCCGCGCGCGATGCCGAGACTGCGCGCGCGGCCGTCGATCAGATCAAGGTTGAGTACGAAGTATTGCCTGCCGTGCTGTCGATGGATGCAGCGCTCGCACCCGGCGCACCGCTCGTGCACGACGATGCCGACGGCAACGTCGCCCATCATTTCGCATTCGAGCGCGGCGACGTGGACGGCGGATTCAGGGCGAGCGACGTGATCGTCGAAGGCACTTGGCAAAGCGCGCGCCAGTGGCATACCTCGCTCGAAACCATCGGCTGCGTGGCGCAGTGGACGGGCGACCGCGTATCGCTGTGGTGCAATACTCAATCGCCGTTTCTGGCGCGCGGCCGCTATGCGATCGCTCTGGGCCTACCCGAAAGCAAGGTGCGCGTCGTGCAGACCGAAGTGGGTGGCGGCTTCGGCGGCAAGTCGGGCGACGACAATGCGTCTGTCATCTGCGCGATACTCGCGAAGAAGGCCGGCAAACCGGTCAAACTCATACACACGCGCGAAGAGGAATTTCTCGCGAGCCATCCGCGCATGCCGATGCGTTACTGGGTGCGCCTCGGATTCTCGCGCGACGGCCGCATCAAGGCCAAAGAGATCAAAATGCTCGCCGACAACGGCGCCTACACCGGCAAGTCGCAGGCGATCCTGGGTGCGGCGACGGTGCGCCACGACGCGCTCTACAAGTATCCGTGCGCGCGCGCCGACTCGACTCTCGTCTATACCAATCTCGTTCCCACGGGTGCCTTCCGCGGCTTCGGCAATCCGTCCGCCGACTGGGCGGTGGAACAATGCTGGGACCTTGCGGCGGACAAGCTCGGCATGGACGTCGTCGACCTCCTGCGGCTGAACGCGGTCGCTCCGGGCGACGTATCCCCGCACAACCACAAGATCACGAGCTGCGAGCTCAAGCAGTGCATCGACCAGGCCGCACAGATGATCGGCTGGAAAGAAAAGCGCAAACATCGCACGCCCAACCGCGGGCTCGGCATCGGCTGCAGCGTGCACGTCAACGGCCGCCGCAGTTTCGGTGACTGGGACGGCAGTTCCGCCATCGTGCGCATCAATGATGACGGGCGCGCCACCATCATTACCGGCGAAGGCGAAATCGGCCAGGGCACCCTGACGGTATTGCGCCAGATCGCCGCCGAGGAGCTCGGGCTGCCGTACGAGGATGTGGATATTACGCGTCCCGACACCGACGTGCATCCGTACGCGCTCGGCGCGCTCGCCAGCCGCGTAACCTACGTCGCCGGCAACGCCGTCAAGCGCGCCGCGGCCGCCGCATTGAAGCAGCTGCTCGATGCCGCGTCGGCGCAGTTCAAATTGCCGCCGGAAGACTTGACGGTCATCAATGGCGAAATCGGCCCGCGGCGCGGCCGCGAGACCGAGTTCAAACCGGTAGCCGCCGTCGTGCGCGCGCATATCTATCAACCCAATGGCCAGCCGATCATCGGCGTCGGCAACTTCGACAATCCGTCGGAATTTCCGGACCACAGCCGTTTTGGCAACGAGTCAGGCGCGTACAATTTCGCCGCCCAGACCGCGGAAGTCGAAATCGATCCGGCGACCGGCAGAATCACCGTGCTCGAAATCGCGTGCGCGGTGGATTGCGGCACGGTCATACATCCGGCCGCCGCCGAGGGCCAGGTCACTGGCGCGGTCACGCAGGGCCTCGGTCTCGCGGTCACTGAATACTTCGACTGGCATAACGGCGTGCCGACCGATCCCAATCTCAAGGACTACCCTCTGCCGTCGGCAGCGATGATGCCGAAAATCCACGTCGCGTTCGCGGATTCTTACGAACCGTCGGGACCATACGGCGCCAAGGGTCTGGGTGAAATCGGGCTCGATGCCGTACCGGCGGCCATCGCCAACGCGATTGCGGATGCGGTGGGCGTGCGCATCACCGAACTGCCGATTACCGCCGAGAAAGTCTATCGAGCACTGCATCCAGAGGCGTTTGCAAACGAAGATAGGACTCCCCCGCCGGCACCCAAAGGATCGGTATGGACGCGACTCATGGCCGGCAGGCCTTCGGGCGCGCGACCGCCGGAAGTCGAGTTCATTTTCGCGCGCAGCGTCGAAGAGATCGTCGCCGCGCTCGCGGCCGGTGACGCGGCAATCGTTGCCGGCGGCATGTCGCACGCGATACGCCGCGAACGCACCGGCTTCCCGCAGGCGAGGCGTCTCATCGCGGTAGCGCGCGTGGCTGAATTAAAAGAACTGTCCCTCGATGCGCACGGCAGACTGAAAGCGAATGCCGCCGTGCCACTGCAGGCACTGTATGACGACCTGCGCATCCGCACGGGCTGGCAGGCCATCGATGAGGCGCTCGAAGCCGTCGGTATAGTACGCTTGCGCCGCATGATCACCGTCGGCGGCAGCATCGGCCCGCTCATCGGCGGCTTCGATCTGCCAGTCGCTCTGCTCACTCTTAATTCGCGCGCGGTGGTTGCCGGCCCCGGCGGACGCCGCGTCGCCACGCTGCCCGAACTCTACGACAAGCGCATTGCGAAGGACGAGATGATCGTCGGCGTCGAGGTCGATCCCCTGCCGCCGATGAGCGGCTCCAGTTTCCATAAATACATGGCGCGCAACGTGCTGGAAAT
>JANNPG010000204.1:0-1527 GCA_031399805.1 Betaproteobacteria bacterium
TCCCCATTACCCATCACCCCTTAACTCCGGCCGTACACATCGTCGAAACGAACGATGTCGTCTTCTTCGACGTAATCTCCGGTCTGCACTTCGATAATCACCAGCGGCTCACGCCCCGGATTCACCAGGCGGTGCCGGTTGCCTGCCGGAATGAAAGTCGATTCGTTGGCCTGCACCGAAAATTTACGCTCGCCGTTGACCACTTGCGCCGTGCCCGCGATCACCACCCAGTGCTCGCTGCGGCGATGGTGCATCTGCAGGCTTAACGCGGCGCCCGGATTGACGACGATACGCTTGAGCTTGAAGCCCGGCCCCTGCTCGAGCACCGTGTAGCTTCCCCACGGACGCGTCACCGTGCGATGTATCTTGTGCGCCGGATGGCCGGCCAGTTTGAGGCGCTCGGTGACCGCGCGCACTTGTTGCGCCTGAGCGCGGTCGGCGATCAGCAAAGCGTCTGGCGTATCTATTATCAGCAGCCCATGCACGCCGACACCCGCCACCACGCGGTCAGCGCTCTGCACGTAGCAATCGGTGCTGTCCACCATGACCGCATCGCCGACCGTGCGATTACCGTGCACATCGGGCGGCGTCAATTCGCTTACCGCATTCCACGACCCGACGTCGCTCCACGCAAACCCGGCGCGCACCACCGCGACCCCCGACGCTTTTTCCATCACGGCGTAGTCAATCGAGATCGCGGGCAGCGCGGCGAAACTCTCCGCGTCGATGCGAATTGCATCGCCCGACTGATCGCCCGTCGCCGCCCAGCAGCGTTCGGCCGCCGCGTGCAATTCGGGCGCATGCCGCTGCAGATTGTCGAGCAGGGTGCGCGCCGTGAAGCAGAACATCCCCGAATTCCACAGATGCGTATCCGACACGGCGAATTTCTCGGCCAGCGCCGGCGCGGGCTTTTCGACAAACCGTTTGACCTCGGCTGCGTCATTATTGATTGCCGGCCCGCACTCGATATATCCATACGCAGTTTCGGCGCGCGTCGGCTTGACCCCGAATACGACGATGCGCCTCTGCGCGGCAAGTCGTTGCGCGGCGGTCACCGCCGCCTGAAATGCCGGCAGCGGGTCGACCACATGATCGGCCGGCAGTATCAGCAGTACCGCGTCGCCACCCCAGCGTTGCTTCGCGTACAACGCAGCCAGCGCAATGGCCGGGGCGGTATTGCGTGCGCACGGCTCGAGCAGGAACACGGGGTCGAGTCCGCCCGCTACCGATCGGTACTCGTCACGCGTTGCGAATACGTATTCGTGATTGGTCACCGTGACGAAAGTGCTCGCGCCAACGAGCGCGGAGGCACGCGCGAGCGTCTTCTGCAGCAAGCTCCGCCCGTCGGCGAGCCGGATAAACGGCTTCGGATACGCCTCGCGCGACACCGGCCACAGCCGCGCACCGACGCCGCCGGAAAGGATTACGGGAATCAGCATGTGCTCATCGCGTTTCGTCGGTTATATGCTTCAAAATGACGCATGGCGTCACGCTGCGCCACTTATTGGCGTACACCTTTCCAAGTAT
>JANNPG010000205.1:0-4736 GCA_031399805.1 Betaproteobacteria bacterium
CAATATTCTTGGCGGATACAGCGTCTTGGCGGTTAAAATCCGTTCATGCTTCTGTTCCGGCTGCTGAAAATCATCGGCGTCAGCCTGCGTTTCGGGCTCGACGAATTCATCCTCGGCCACGAGCGCGTGCGCGCGCTGCGCTGGCTGCTGAAGTTCCTGCTGTTCTCGCGCCGGCTTGAAGCACCGCGCGCCGAACGCCTGCGGTTAGCACTCGAGGCGCTCGGCCCGATTTTCGTCAAGTTCGGCCAGTTGCTGTCGACGCGCCGCGACCTGTTGCCGGCCGACATCGCCGATGAACTCGCCAAGCTGCAGGATCAGGTGCCGCCGTTCGCCGGTGAATTCGTGCTCGCGGCACTCGAGCGCGCGTATCACAAGCCGGTTGACTCCGTGTTTGCGCAATTCGATGCGGTCGCGATCGCCAGCGCGTCGGTCGCGCAGGTTCATTTCGCGCGGCTGCACGACGGCCGCGAAGTCGCGGTCAAAATACTGCGTCCCGGCATCCCGGAAATCATCAAGAACGATGTCGCGCTGCTCGACGCCGCCGCCAGCCTGATCGAGCTATTGTGGGCGGACGGCAAGCGGCTGCGCCCGCACGAAGTCGTTGCGGAATTCGCCAAACACCTCGACGACGAACTCGATCTCATGCGCGAGGCGGCCAACGCCAGCCAGCTGCGCCGCAATTTCAAGGACTCGCCGCTCTTGCAGGTGCCCGAAATTTACTGGGACTACTGCGCCACCGAGGTCATGGTGATGCAGCGCATGCACGGCACGCCGATCTCCCAGATCGCGGCGCTGCGCGCACAGGGCATCGATCTTAAGAAGCTGTCGCGCGCCGGCGTCGAAATTTTTTTCACCCAGGTGTTTCGCGACGGTTTTTTTCACGCGGACATGCATCCGGGCAATATTCTCGTCGCGGCAAACGGACAATACGTGGCGCTCGACTTCGGCATCATGGGCACGCTGACCGCGATCGACAAACATTACCTCGCGCAAAACTTTCTCGCTTTCTTCCGGCGCGACTACCGGCGCGTCGCCGAGATGCACATCGAATCGGGCTGGGTGCCGCCGGAGACCCGCGTTGACGATTTTGAAACCGCGATCCGCGCGGTGTGCGAACCGATATTCTCGCGGCCGTTGAAGGACATCTCGTTTGGCCGCGTGCTGATGCGGCTCTTCCAGACCGCGCGCCGCTTCAATATGCAGGTGCAGCCGCAGCTCGTGATGCTGCAAAAAACCCTGCTCACCATCGAGGGCCTCGGCCGCCAGCTCGACCCGGAACTCGATCTGTGGGTGACTGCGAAGCCGTACCTCGAGCGCTGGATAGCGGAACAAATCGGCTGGCGCGGACTCGTGCAGCACCTGCGCGCGGAGGCGCCCTACTGGAGCACGCTCTTGCCGCAAATACCGCGCCTCGTGCACCGGTTTCTGAACGACGACGGCAGCGGCCGCCTGCCGCAATACATGCACCAGTTGATGCTGGAAAACCGGCAGCAAACCACTTTGCTTGCCGTCATCGCAGTGATGCTCGCGCTAATTGCCGGATTGCTGCTTTACCGCGTGTTTTGAGGGGCCGCCGGCGGGCAACTCGACGCGGCGGCAACGCATCGTATAATGCGGCCATCGTCCATCCTGTAGCACCGCCGGCGCGCCGCTGACATGCTGATCTGGTTTGTCATCCTCTATATCACCGTCTCGGTTTCGATCGGCCTCTACGCCGCGCGGCGCGTCAAGAATACCGCCGATTACGTCGTCGCCGGCCGTCACCTGCCGCTGCCGTTCATCGTCGCCACTGTGTTCGCAACATGGTTCGGCGCGGAAACCGTGTTGGGCATTCCCGCCAAGTTCCTTAACGAAGGCTTCAAGGGTGTCGTCGCCGATCCATTCGGCTCCAGCATGTGCCTGATACTGGTCGGTCTGTTTTTCGCGCGGCCGCTGTACCGCATGAATCTCCTCACCATCGGCGACTACTACCGCGCCCGCTACAATCGCACGGTGGAGCTCGCCACCTCGATTTGCATCGTGATTTCGTACCTGGGCTGGGTTTCCGCGCAGATTACTGCGCTGGGGCTCGTGTTCTCGGTGCTCACCCACGGCGCGATCGAACCATGGCAGGGCATGGTGATCGGTACCGCCATCGTGCTCGTCTACACGCTCGCCGGCGGCATGTTTGCGGTCGCGTTCACGGACTTGTTCCAGATGGGCGTGATACTGCTCGGCATGGTTTACATAGCGACCGTGGTCAGCGGCCTGGCCGGCGGCGCCGGGGTGGTTATCACGCACGCGCACAATGCCGGAAAGTTCGAGTTTTTTCCGCCGCTCGCGGCGCGCGACATCATCGCGTTCGTCGCGGCATGGATCACCATGGGTTTCGGCTCGATCCCGCAACAGGACGTGTTTCAGCGCGTGTCCGCCGCCCGCGACGAAAAAACCGCCGGCCGCGGGTCGATACTCGGCGGCTGCCTTTACTTCTGCTTCGCGTTCGTGCCGATGTTTCTCGCCTACTCCGCGATGCTGATCGATCCGGCGCTGGTCGCCAGGCATATCGGCAACGATACGCAGTACATCCTGCCCAACCTGATCCTCGCGCATACGCCGCTCTTCGCGCAGGTGATTTTCTTCGGTGCGCTGCTGGCCGCGATCATGAGCTGTTCGAGCGCAACACTGCTTGCGCCGTCGGTGACGTTCGCCGAAAACGTGTTGAAGCCGTTCCTGCCCGAACTTGCCGACTGGCAGTTTCTGCGCCTGCTGCGGTGGATCGTGTTTTTGTTCGCGCTCGCGGTGCTCGGCTTCGCGATCACCTCCGGCGCCACGATCTACAGCATGGTCGAGAACGCCTACAAGGTGACGCTGGTCGCCGCCTTCACGCCGCTGGCATTCGGTCTTTACTGGAAACGCGCGACGACGCAGGGCGCCGCCTGCGCCATCGCGTGCGGGCTCGCCGTGTGGATTGCCTGCGAAATTCTGATCGCGCTGCAAGTGCTGCCGTCCGCACCGTTTTTGCCGCCGCAGTTCGCCGGCTGGCTGGCGAGCCTCGCGGGCATGCTCGCCGGCTCACTGCTGCCCCAGTGGTACGGCGCCGTGAAGCCGCATCACCAGCACACGGCTGGCGCATAGCGCGCGTCCCGCCCGCACGCACCCACCGACTCCCAAGACCGTGGCCGCCGCCGGTTCAGCCTCGCCGTGGTACGCCGGATTCAGGCTCGCGGTGTTCGCGTTGCTCGCCTGCAATACCGCGTACTACTTCTATGCCGGTACACTGAGCAAAGGCCTCGACGCGGCGGGGTGGCTGGTGCTCCTCGCGCTCTTCGCGCTGGAAACCGGATTGGGTGGGCGCTTGCGCGCGGCGCGCGCCGCCAGCGCAATCCGCGCGCTCAGACTGCTCGCCGCTATCGCAGTCTGCGCCGCCGCCATCGGTTATGTCATCGAGCGCAACAGCCTGGACGCCATCAACTCGGGTCTGTGGATCGCCGTCGTCGTACTGCTCGAACTCGAAGTGCGCCGCCCGCTGGACGTGGCGCGCTACCGCGCGTGGTTTAGCGCGGCCGCGGCCGTGCTCTACACGGGACTCGCCCTGCTGGTGCTCGCGTGGGGGTGGCGGCAAGAATGGCTGGACGCGTACGACGCGCTGCTGTGGCTCATCGCGTTCGCGACTATCGAAATGGACGTGCTCGGGGCGGCGCGCCGGAAAATTGCCGTTTAGCCGGTCACACCGATTTCGTATAGTATCGGCGTAACTTATTTTAGCTTGCGGAGATCATTATGCCGACCTGTCTGCGCTTATTCGCCGCACTCGCCTTGATGAGCGTGGGTGCGGTTCACGCCCAATCCTTTCCGGCAAAATCCGTGCGTGTCATCGTGCCCTTCCCCGCCGGCGGCGGTCTCGACATCACCGCGCGCGCATTCGGCCAGAAACTTGCCGAATACTGGGGACAGACCGTGGTCATCGACAACCGCCCCGGCGCGAGCGGCATGATAGGCGCCGAAGTGGTCGTGCGTTCGCCGAAAGACGGCTACATCCTGCTTATCTGCTCGCCGGCCGAAATTGCGTTGAATCCGGCGCTCTACACGAAGATGAGCTACGACCCGTTCAAGGAACTCGCGCCGATCTCGCTGGCGGCGATTTATCCGAACATGATCGTGGTGCACGCTTCGGTGCCGGCGAAAACGATCAAGGAATTGATCGCCTTGTCGAAGAAAACGCCGGGCGGGCTGCCGTTCGGCTCGAGCGGCACCGGCAGCACGCAGCATCTCGCCGGCGAGTGGCTGAAAAGCAACGCCGGCATCAATTACATCCACGTTCCGTATAAGGGCGCGGCGCCCGCGGTCACCGATCTCGTCGGCGGACAGATTCCAACCGCGATCCTCGGTCTTGCCCCCATCATTCCCCACGTCAAGTCGGGACGCATACGCGGGCTCGCCGTGACCTCGGCAAAAAGGAGTGCCGCCGCACCCGACACGCCCACGCTGCACGAAGCGGGTATAAATTTCGAATCCACTCAGTGGTTCGGCTTTCTCGCCCCCGCCGGCACGCCCGCCGACGTGATCGCGAAAATCCAGGCCGACGTCAAACGCGCCACCGCTGATGCCGGCGTGAAAGAGCGCTTGATTTCGCTCGGCGGCGATCCGGTCAGCAACACGCCTGACGAATTCACCGCGTTCATCAAGGCCGAGAATGCAAAGTACAGCAAGGTCATCAAGGACGCCAACATCAAGGCGGACTGACGCGGAAAGATTGA
>JANNPG010000223.1:0-2198 GCA_031399805.1 Betaproteobacteria bacterium
CTACCACGAGTAAATCGGTGCGTACGCTCACGCGCTGCGCGGTCTGAGAGATCGCAGATGGGGTGGTGGCGGGGGCAGCGGGTTTAATTCCGGATGAAGGAACCGACGCCGAGGGTACGCTTTTGATTCTATCTGCGTTCATCGGCGTCCATCGGCGGCTCCAAAATGTTTTTGACTTAGAGGTTTTGTAAATGGCTAATCAACGCAAGAAGCCGGAAGAATTACGCAGTCACCGCTGGTACGGCGCGCAGGACATGCGCGCATTCGGCCATCGCTCGCGCACGTTGCAAACCGGTTTTGCGCGCGAGGATTTCACCGGCAAGCCGGTGATCGCGATCATCAACACCTGGAGCGACATCAACCAGTGTCATGCGCATTTCCGCCAGCGCGCCGAAGAAGTGAAGCGCGGCGTGTGGCAGGCGGGCGGCTTCCCGCTCGAAATGCCGGCGATCACGCTCTCCGAGCCGTTCATGAAGCCGTCGACGATGATGTACCGCAACCTGCTCGCGATGGAAACCGAGGAACTCCTGCGTTCGTACCCGGTCGACGGCGCGGTGCTGATGGGCGGCTGCGACAAGACGACCCCGGCGCTCATCATGGGCGCAACCAGCATGAATCTGCCCGCGATCTTCATGCCGGCGGGGGCCGATGCTGCGCGGCAACTGGCACGGCGAGCCGCTGGGCTCAGGCACCGATACGTGGAAATACTGGGCGGAACTGCGTGCGGGCAATATCACGGAGAACGAGTGGCGCGAAGTCGAGGAGGGCATCGCGCGCTCGCCCGGCCACTGCATGGTGATGGGCACCGCGTCAACCATGACATCCGTGGCCGAAGTGCTGGGCCTGACGCTACCGGGTGCGGCGTCGATACCTGCGGCGGATTCGAACCACTCGCGCATGGCGAGCTATACGGGCCGGCGCATCGTGGACATGGTGTGGGAGGATTTGAAGCCGAGCGACGTACTCAACGCGAAGTCGTTCGATAACGCGATCACCACGGTGCATGCGCTGTCGGGGTCGACCAATGCGCTGATACATCTCATTGCGATGGCGGGGCGTGCGAATGTGAAGCTCGCGCTCGACCGCTTCGACGAACTGTCGCGCCAGACGCCGGTGCTCGCCAACGTGCGGCCCGCGGGTGAGAAGTATCTGATGGAGGATTTTTATTACGCCGGAGGTTTGCGGGCTTTGCTCGCAAACCTGAAGGAGAAGCTCAATCTCGACTGCCTGACGGTCAATGGACAAACGCTCGGCGAGAACATTGCGGGGGCCAAGGTCTACAACGCCGATGTGATCCGTCCGCTCGATAATCCGCTCGCGAAGAGCGGCGGGCTCGCGGTGCTGCGCGGCAATCTCGCGCCCGATGGCGCGGTGATCAAGCCGACCGCGGCGGAAGCGAGGCTGATGAAGCACACCGGCCGCGCGGTGGTGTTCAAGAACTATAACGATTTGTCGGCGCGCATCGATAGTGATGCGCTCGATATCGACGAGAGTTGCGTGATCGTGCTGCAGAACGGCGGGCCGCTCGGTGGCCCCGGCATGCCCGAGTGGGGCCAGTTGCCGATCCCGAAGAAGTTGCTGGCGAAAGGCGTGCGCGACATGGTGCGCATATCCGACGCGCGCATGAGCGGCACCTCGTACGGCGCGTGCGTGCTGCACGTGGCGCCCGAATCGTTCATCGGCGGCCCGCTCGCCTTCGTGCGCGACGGCGACATGATCGAACTCGATGTTGCCGCGCGCAAACTTGAACTCAAAGTGAGCGACGCCGAACTCGCGAAGCGCCGCGCCGCATGGACGCAGCCGAAAATCGTTTATGAGCGCGGCTACGGCGCGCTCTTCGCGCAGCGAGTTACGCAGGCGGACAAAGGCTGCGACTTCGATTTCCTGCATGCGGGCGCGCCGACTCCCGACCCCGAAATACATTAAAGCGTTCATTCTCAAAAACACCAAAGCTTTCACCGCAAAGGACGCGAAGGACGCAAAGGAAGACATAAATTCTTCAAATCGCACCGATCCGAAGAGCTTGTGTTGCATGTTGCTACGAATTTTCGATTAGGATGTTCTTTGCTTTTCCTTCGCGTCCTTTGCGTCCTTCGCGGTTAAAGATTTTATTGAATAGGAATTAACATGGAATTACCTGTAAACCATTTCAAGCACGCGCTGAAGGCGGGCAAGCCGCAGATCGGCATCTGGAGCTC